>NZ_NHSG01000106.1:0-22300 GCF_020024005.1 Streptomyces purpurogeneiscleroticus | reverse complement strand
GACTCCCGGCCCGGGAGCGGTCCGGACCCCGCCGCTTCCGCCCCGTACTGCTCCTCGGCCTGCTGCCCGCGCTGCTGCTCGCGGCGCTCGGCCAGACGATCGTCGCCGCCCAGCTCCCGGAGATCGCCGCCGAACTGCGCGCCCCGGGCCGGGAGTCCTGGCCGGTGACGTCGTACCTCCTCGCCGCCGCCCTCGGCCTGCCGCTCCTCGGCAGGCTCGGCGACCACCTGGGCCGCAAGCCGGCCCTCCTCCTCGCGCTTCTCGTCTTCGTCGCCGGGGCGGCCTCGGCCGGACAGGCGCACACGATGGGCGAACTGACCGCCTTCCGCGCGGTCCAGGGCTTCGGCGCCGGCGGGGTCATGGCTGGCGTACAGGCCGTCCTCGCGGCACTCGTACCGGCGCGTGCGCGCGGCCGCGCCCTCGGACTGGCCGCCGCGGTCTTCGGGCTCGCCGCCGCCGCGGGCCCGCTGCTCGGCGGCCTGCTCGCCGACCACGCCTCCTGGCGCTGGTGCTTCACGATCGACGTCCCCGTGGGGCTGGCCGTCCTCCTCGTCCTGGCCGTCGCGCTGCGGCTGCCCCGCACGGCCCGCCGCCCGCAGCCGGACGTCCTCGGCGTCCTGCTGCTCGCCTCCCTCGCCACCTGCCTTGCCCTGCTGGCCGCTTGGGCCGGTACGGAGTACGCCTGGGACTCGCGCGTCGTCCTCGGGCTCGGCTGCGGCGCGCTCGGCAGCGCCCTGCTCTTCGTGGCCGTCGAACACTTCGCCGCCGAACCGATCCTGCCGCCCGGCCTCCTCCACGACCCGGCCTTCCGCGTCACCGGCCCGGTCGGCGCCGCCCTCGGCCTCGCGCTTCACGGGGCCGCGAGCCACCTCCCCGCCGTCCCGTACGCGGCCCTCCCGCACGCGGCCGGTGGCGCCCCGGCCACCGGAGCCGGGCTGCTCATGCTGCCCCTGACGGGCGGCGCCGTGCTCGCCGCCGCCGTCGCGGCCCGCCTCATCGGCCGTACCGGACACCACCGGATCTTCGCCGTACTGGGCTGCGCGCTGGCCGCCGAGGGCATGTGGCTCCTGTCCCACCTGCACCCCGGCACCGGACGCGCCACGTACGGCCTCTGGACCGGCATCCTCGGCCTCGGTCTCGGCTTCGTCCTGCCGGTCCTCGCGCACGCCGTACGGCGCGCCGCACGGCGTACCGGCCGCGCCGCCGTCCCCGGCGCGTACATCCGGCAGCTCGGCGGCGCTGCCGCCGTGGCCGTCCTCGCCGCCCTCCTGGCCGAGCGGGCGGCCCGCCGCCCGGCCGTGCCCGGCCCGCCGCACGACGGCCCCGTCGCCGCGTACGTCCAGGCCGTGCCCGGCGCCTTCCCCTACCTCGTGCCCGTGCTCCTCCTCGGGCTCCTGCTCGCCTTCTTCCTCAAGGAGAACCCCCTGGTGACCCACGCTCCCCACTCCCCGCACGGCCCGCACAGCCCACTCGGCGAGGGGAGCGCGGAGGCCGTCGCGACCGTCCCCGCCGCCCGTGCCGCGCCCGCCGCGGCGCCGTACACCCCGGCCGGGGTGCCGGTCTGCGGCACCGTGCAGCACCACGACGGGTCCGTCGTCCCGCGCGCCGCGCTCACCCTCATCGATGTCTCCGGCCGGCAGATCGGGCGCGGCGCGACCGGCGAGGACGGGCGGTACGCACTGAGCACCCCGGGCACCGGCGCTTACGTACTGATCGCCTCGGCCGGCGGCCACCAGCCGCAGGCCGTCAGCGTCACGGTCGGCGACCGGCCGGTCGACCTGGATGTGGTGCTGGGCGGCGCGGGACGGCTCGCGGGCACGGTCACCACGGCCGACGGCACCCCTGTACGCGACGCCATGGTGACGCTGACGGACGTGCGCGGCGAGGTCGTGGCGACGACCCGCAGCGGGCGCGAGGGCGGGTACGTGATCGGAGAGCTGGTGGCGGGGGAGTACACGCTCGCCTCCAGCGCCCCCGCCTTCCGGCCCGCCGCGCTCCCGGTGACCGTCCAGGCGTCCCGCGAGACCCGGCAGGACGTCGAACTGGCGGGCGGCGCCGTGCTGCGCGGTACCGTACGGGCCGGTGGCGGGCGCCCCGTTGAGGACGCCCGCGTCACGCTCCTGGACGCGGGCGGCAACGTCGTGGACACCGCGACCACGGGACCCGACGGCCTGTTCCGGTTCGTGGACCTGGCGGCCGGTGAGTACACCGTCATCGCCGCGGGCTATCCGCCGGTCGCCACGGTCCTTCAGGTCGCGGGCGGCGGCCGCACGGAACGCGATCTCCAACTGGGGCACGAGGACTGATCCTTGTGCTCCCGGCGGCGCGGCCGGATGCGCTCGCGGGCGCGCGTGCTCCCCGAGTGCACGCGCATCCGCGGCGCGCACGAGGCGGAAATATGCACCCTCTTGCGTCCGCGGCCACCGCACGGCGCCTCTTTCCGCTACGGTCCCGTGCCCATGGACGACCGTCGTCCATGGGGCCACAGGGAGGGCTGCGGAGTGCTGAGCAAGCACGTTCGTCCGGGAGTAATGCGAGGCAGCACGGCCTGCGCCCCGGGCGCCGCACTTCGCGGAATGCGCCCCGTCAGGCAGCGTGTGGCCGTACCGTGGTAGCGGGACGCAGATCATGCGTACGCGTACGAAGGAGCAACCGCCCATGGAGCGTGGCCCGTCGCACGGCGACGACATGGTGAGCGCGGCACCAGGCGTGCCCGCGCCGCGGGACCCTGAGCCCGGCCGGATCCCCCTGGCCGTCGTCGTGGTCGACTCCCGTGGTCTGGTCTCCCATTGGAGCCGGGGCGCACGCCGGCTCTTCGGGCCCGCGCGCGAGGAAGCGGTGGGCGCCCCCGCCGTGGATCTGATGCCCGTCTCGGGCGCGCTCGGCTCCGCCGAATGGCACAGCACCGACGGCATCGACGGCGCCGAGGACCCGCACGGCCCCGATCTGGAGTCCTCGCTCGGCGGCGAGACCTCGTTCCCCCGGGCCGGGCGGGCCCGTACGGCGGACCCGGAGCGCGGCCGCGTCGACATACTGTGGTGGGCGTACCCCCTGGTCGGACCGGGTGACGAGCGGCTGCTGGTGCTGGCGGCCGACGCCGGGCAGCTGCACGGCGAGAGGGAGGACGAGGGCGGGGGTGAGCGATTCGCGCCAGGTTTCGCGCTGCACACGGACTTCCCCGGCGCCCACGACCTCGCCCGGCGGCTGCCCGAGATCCTGCCGAGCATGAGCCCGCAGGAAAGCGCCCGCATCGTCTCCCAGGTACTCGAACTGGGCTATCCCGTACTGGAGATCAGCCAGCAGGAGCGCTTCCCGGTCACGCCGGACTGGGGCGTGCCGCGCCGCGTCGAGCGGCGGGCGCGGCTGCTGCGCACCGCCTCCGAGACCGCCGACCCGCAGACCGCGGCGGCGGCCGCCGCCGAGCTGGAGTCGGACCTCGAATACGCCGCGGTCCGCGAGCGCCTGGAGTTCCTGAACGAGGTCAGCGGCCGCATCGGCTCCTCGCTCGACCTGGCCCGCACGATCCAGGAGGTCAGCGAGGCGGTCGTACCGCGCTTCACGGACGTCGCGGGCACGTACCTGCGCGAGCAGGTCATCGCCGGTGAGGGCTTCCCCGACGGTCCGCCGGACGCCACGACGATGTGGCACCGCGTCGCGGTGGAGCACAACGACGAGCCGGGCCGCTGGGACGACGTGGTGCCGGTCGGCGAGTCCATGCCGTTCCCCGCGCACACGCCGTTCTTCCAGTGCATGACCACGGGCGAGCCGGTGCTCATCCCGCGCATCAGCGAGGAGATGGGCAACCGCATCGCCTCGCAGTTCGAGAAGCGCGACATCAGCCCGCTGATCAATCTCCGCTCCATGCTGGTCGTCCCCCTGAAGGCGCGGAACGTCGTACTGGGCTTCATGATCCTGCTGCGCCACCCGGAGCGTGTGGAATTCAACGACATGGACCGGGTCACGGGCGCCGAACTGGCCGCCCGCGCGGGCCTCGTGCTCGACAACGCCCGCATGTACACGTATCAGGAGAACGTCGCGGAGACGCTGCAGGACAGCATGCTCCCGCACATCGAGCCCCGGATGGCGGGCTGCGACACGGCCACCCGCTATCTGCCCGGCACCCGCCTCGGCCGGGTCGGCGGTGACTGGTTCGACACGATCAAGCTGCCCGGTTCCCGTACGGCACTGGTGGTCGGCGACGTCATGGGCCACGGCCTGAACTCCGCCGCGATGATGGGCCAGTTGCGGACGGCCGTGCAGACGATGGCCGCCATCGACATGCAGCCGGCGCAGCTGCTGCGCAGCCTGGACGACCTCGCCCAGCGCCTCGGCGACAACTACCTCGCGACGTGCCTGTACGTCGTCTACGACCCGATCGGGTCCCGGCTGACCATCGCCAACGCCGGGCACATCCCGCCGGTGATCGTGCGCGCCGCCAACGGCCGCAGCGAGCTGCTCGACCTGCCGACGGGCGCGCCGATCGGCGTCGGCGGTGTGCCGTTCGACGCCGTGACCGTGCCCGTCTCGCCCGGTGACCGGCTGGTGCTGTGCACGGATGGGCTGGTCGAGGTGCGCGGCGAGGACATCGGCGTCGGGCTCGCGGCGCTCGCCGAGTCCGCGGCGCACCCGGCCGCCTCCATGGACGAAGCCTGCGACACGATCATCCGCGCGCTCGCCACTACGCTGAACAAGGGACGGGGCGGCCGCAAGGACGACGTGGCGCTCCTGATGGCCCGGCTGAACGGCATCGAGCGCGCGGACGTCGCGGAGTGGCGGCTGCCCATCGAGGCCCGCGAGGTCTCCCGGGCCCGGCTGCTGGTGCGCGCTCAGCTCTCCCGGTGGGGCCTGGAGTCGGCGGCGGACACGGCGGAGCTGCTGGTCAGTGAGATAGTGACCAATGCCGTACGGCACGCCCACACCGAGCACGTCGTGCTGCGCCTGGTGCGTACGGACGCGCTGCTGTGCGAGGTGTCGGACGACGACCACAGCCTGCCGCAGCTGCTGAGCGTGGGGGACGAGGACCAGTTCGGGCGCGGTCTGCGGGTGGTGAGCCGGCTGGCCCGTGAGTGGGGTACGAGCCGGACGTCCACGGGCAAGACGGTGTGGTTCGAACAGTCGCTGCCGCAGACGCGTCGCGGATCGCGTTCGGACAGCAGGTGAGAGAGCGGTCATCGCTTCTGAAAGAACGGTTACTACTCTTGCGTCTGGCCGAGCATCGGCAGTAGCAATTGGCCATGAGCGCATCGAGCCACAAACCGACGGCATGGGAAGGCTTCTGGCGCGATGCGCCGGTGGGCGAGGGCGAGGTCTTCTGGGATGCCGCCCCGGCACTGGCGGCCGCCCGTCATCTCCCGCTCTTCGCCGAGCACTTCGACCCCGCCCTACCAGTGATCGACCTGGGCTGCGGGAACGGTACGCAGACCCGCTTCCTGGCTGAACACTTCCCCCGCGCGATCGGTATTGACGTATCGGCGTCCGCGATTGACCGAGCTCGTCGTGAGGACCCGAACGGGGTGGCCGAATTCCACCAGGTGGATGCGGCGGACGCGGACCGGACACGGGCGCTGCACGACGACGTGGGCGATGCCAATGTCTACGTGCGCGGCGTACTGCACCAATGCGCCCCCGAGGAGCGGCCCCGCATCGTCGCGAACATCGCCCACCTCCTCGGCAAGCTCGGCAGGCTCTTCCTCGTGGAGCTGTCCGAGGACGCCAAGGGCGTCCTGATGTCCCTGGCGCAGCGCCCGGAGGGCCCGCCGGCCAAGGTGCGCGCGATCTTCTCCCACGGCATCGCGCCCGCCGAAATGGCCGACGCCGTCATACCGGACCTGCTGGCCGGCCACGGCCTGGAGACCACCGGCTCCGGCCGCCTCCCGCTGATCACCACCGAGACCCGCCCCGACGGCACCCCGGTCGAGATCCCGACCAACTGGCTGGTGGCGAGACCGCGGGCGGCGTGAGGCGGCGGATCACGGGGTCTGTGCCCCGCGCACGGCACGCACTATTTTTGGGCACAGCTTCTTGCGGTGGGCCGGTGGTACGGGCCGGTGGTCCTACTGGAGACGACGAGGTTCGGGACGCCCATGTCATCAGTGCGAAGTGACCTCCGGCAGCGCAGGGCCGCGCTGGAGAGCGAATGGTCCCGCTGGGTTCCGGAGCTGCGCGCGGCCCGGCGGGCGCCGGCCGGGAAGGCGCCGCTGCGCCCCGAGGTGACCGACTCCTGGGTCCGCTCGCTGCACACCGTGGACCCCGGCGTCGGCAGCGCCCCGGTGACCGACGGCGGCGCGGTACGCCCCCGGTGGGCGGACTCGCCGCTGCGCCGCCCGGTCAGCGATCTTGCGGACGAGCTGAACAGCATCGCGGACGACGCCGGCTTCGTCGCCGGGGTCACCGACGAGTCCGGCACCCTTCTGTGGACCTGCGGCGGCCGCGTCATGCGGCGCCGCGCCGAACAGGTCAACTTCGCCCCCGGCGGCCGCTGGGACGAGCCCGCCATGGGCACCAACGCCCTCTCCCTCGCGCTGCGCACCGGCCGCCCCAGCGCCGTCTTCTCCGCCGAACACCTGGTGGCCGCGCTGCACGGCTGGGCCTGTTACTGCGCCCCGATCCACGCCCCGGACGGCCGCATCCTCGGCGTACTGGACCTGTCCACCACCTGGGACCGCTCGCATCCGCTGGCGATGTCGACCGTACGCAGTCTGGTGTCGACGATCGAGACGCGGCTGCGGGCGGACTTCGGCACCGGCCTGCGCACCGGTCTGCGGACCGATCTCCGTGCCGGCGTGCGGCTGAGCTGCCTGGGCGGCGCCGGGCAGGTCGTGCGCGCCGGCGCCCGGCTGCGGCTGCGCCCCCGCCAGCTGGAAATCCTCACGCTGCTGGCGCTGGAGCCGGAGGGGTATCCGCCGGAGCGGCTGCGGGACGCGCTGTACGGCGAACGCCCGGTGACCGCCTCCACCTTCAAGGCGGAGGTCTCCCATCTGCGGCGCGCGCTCGGCGGCGGGGTCGCGACCCGCACGTACGCGCTGACGACCCCGGTCGACTGCGATGCCGTGGAGGTGCTGCGGGCGCTGGCGGCGGGCGATACGGAGGGCGCGCTCACCCGGTACAGCGGTCCGCTGCTGCCGCAGTCCGAGGCGCCGGGCATCCTCGCCTGGCGGGAGCACCTGGAGGTCGCGGTCCGCGAGGCCGTCCTGACCAGCCCGGTACCGGAACACGCCCTCACCTACGGGGCGCGCGCCCCGCACGACGCCGAGGTCCACCAGCACGCGCTGCGCGTCCTGCCCCCGCACGACCCCCGCCGCGCCCTCGCGGCCGGCCGCCTGAGCACCGCACTCCGCGACTGACGACGACGTGAGGTGACGCCAACCTTTCGCCAACCTCACCGCGTGAAAGTGAGCCGTACCCGCACTCATCCGTACTCCCCGAGGAGCGCCGACAATGGTGTACGCGCAGCCCGGCACAGAAGGCAGCATCGTCAGCTTCAAGCAGCGCTACGACAATTTCATCGGCGGCGACTGGGTCGCCCCGGTGAACGGTCAGTACTTCGACAACCCCTCGCCGGTGGACGGCCGGACGTTCACCCAGGTCGCGCGGTCCACCGCGGGCGACATCGACCTCGCGCTGGACGCCGCGCACGCGGCGGCCCCGAAGTGGAGCCGTACCTCCACCACGGAGCGCGCCAACATCCTGAACAAGATCGCGGACCGGATCGAGGAGCACCTCGAGAAGCTCGCGGTCGCCGAGACCTGGGAGAACGGCAAGCCGGTCCGCGAGACCCTGGCCGCCGACCTGCCGCTGGCCGTGGACCACTTCCGCTACTTCGCGGGCGTCGTACGCGGCCAGGAAGGCTCCATCTCGGAGATCGACGCCGACACCGTCGCGTACCACTTCCACGAGCCGCTGGGCGTGGTCGGCCAGATCATTCCGTGGAACTTCCCCCTGCTGATGGCCACCTGGAAGCTGGCGCCCGCGCTCGCGGCCGGCAACTGCGTGGTCATCAAGCCCGCCGAGCAGACCCCGACCAGCCTCCTGGTCCTGATGGAGCTGATCGCCGATCTGCTGCCGCCGGGCGTGGTCAACGTCGTCAACGGCTTCGGCGTGGAGGCGGGCAAGCCGCTGGCCTCCAGCCCGCGGATCGCCAAGGTGGCGTTCACCGGCGAGACCACGACCGGGCGCCTGATCATGCAGTACGCCAGCGAGAACATCATCCCGGTCACGCTGGAGCTGGGCGGCAAAAGCCCCAACATCTTCCTGCCCGATGTCATGGCCGCGGACGACGACTTCCTGGACAAGGCCATCGAGGGCTTCGTGATGTTCGCGCTCAACCAGGGCGAGGTCTGCACCTGTCCGTCCCGTGCGCTGATCCCCGCCTCGATCTACGACGAGTTCATGGCCCGCTGCGTCGAGCGCACGAAGGCCATCACCAGCGGCAGCCCGCTGGACCCGGCGACCATGATCGGCGCGCAGGCCAGCAACGACCAGTTCGAGAAGATCCTCTCCTACATCGACATCGGCAAGAAGGAGGGCGCCGAGCTGGTCACCGGCGGCTCCTCGCGCACCGTCCCCGGTCACGAGGGCGGTTACTACATCGAGCCGACGATCTTCCGCGGCACCAACGACATGCGGATCTTCCAGGAGGAGATCTTCGGCCCGGTCGTCTCGGTGACCACGTACGACTCGGTCGACGAGGCCCTGAAGATCGCCAACGACACGCTCTACGGCCTGGGCGCCGGCGTGTGGTCCCGCGACGGCAACACCGCCTACCGCCTGGGCCGCGAGATCAAGGCGGGCCGGGTGTGGACCAACTGCTACCACGCCTACCCGGCGCACGCGGCGTTCGGCGGCTACAAGAACTCCGGCATCGGCCGGGAGAACCACAAGATGATGCTCGACCACTACCAGCAGACCAAGAACCTGCTGGTCAGCTACTCGGCGAAGAAGCTCGGGTTCTTCTGATGGGCGGCCTCACCCGACGCGTCGACCTGACGCCGGCCGCCGAGGAACTGGTGGCCCGGCTGACGGAAACCCACGGTCCGGTGATGTTCCACCAGTCCGGCGGCTGCTGCGACGGCAGCGCCCCGATGTGCTACCCGCGCGGTGAGTTCAGGGTCGGCGGAGCCGACGTCCTCCTGGGCCACGTCTTCCACGACGACGTGCCCTTCTGGATGAGCGCCGACCAGTACACCTATTGGCAGCACACCCACCTCACCGTCGACGTGGTGCCGGGCAGGGGCAGCGGCTTCTCGCTGGAGGCCCCCGAGGGAGTCCGCTTCCTCATCCGCTCCCGGCTGCTCACCGACGAGGAGCTGGCGGACATCGAGGCCGAGCCGCCGCTCCCCACGGGAGCCGACACGTCCGGCTGAGCGCGCACCTTCGTACGCGGCCGCGCGGCCTTCGGGCTGCGCGGCCGCGCCGTCATGGGGGCTGCGTCGTCTCTAGGGGCCGCGTCGTCACGGGGGGCGTACACGTCGTCATGCGGGCAGTGGGCGTTCGTGCACGACGTGCTTCATCACGAGCGTGGAGCTGAGCCGCTGCACGCCCGGGAGCGTCGCCAGCTTCTCGTCGTAGAGCCGCTGGAAGGCGGGCAGGTCGGCGCTGACGATGCGCAGCAGGTAGTCGGGGTCGCCGAAGAGGCGCTGCGCCTGCAGCACCTGAGGGATGTCCGCGACGGCCTCCTCGAAGGCGGAGACGGTACTGCGATCCTCCTGGCGCATGGTCACGAAGACGAGCGCCTCGAACTTCAGCCCCACCGCCTCGGCGTCCACGACCGCGCGGTAGCCGCGGATCGCGCCGCTCCGCTCCAGCTCCCGCAGCCGGCGGTGGCACGGCGAGAGGCTGAGCCCCACCCTTCCCGCCAGCTCCGTGAGGGTCAGCCGCCCGTCCTCCTGCAGCTCCGAAAGGATCTTCCGGTCCATGTCGTCCATGGGGAGAATCCTTCCACACAGAGCCCGCTGAGCAGCAATATAGGGAAACACTTTCTGGCTCATCACAACTATTCTTCTCAGGGAAAGCCGTACCACAGCAAAGAACTGAGAGAACCGCTCCATGGCCGCCAGCTCCATAGCCGCCTTCTGGGCCGTGTCCGTCCTCCTCGTCCTCGTACCGGGCGCGGACTGGGCGTACGCGATCACCGCCGGCCTGCGCGACCGGTCCGTCCTCCCGGCGGTCGGCGGCCTGATGCTCGGCTATGTGGGACTCACCCTGGTGGTCGTCGCCGGCCTGGCAGCCGTGGTCGCGAGCAACCCGGCGGTGCTCACCGCTCTAACGGTGCTGGGCGCCCTGTACCTGATGTGGCTCGGCGTCATGACCCTGGTGCGGCCCGCGGCACCCGCGTCGGCCGACCCGTCCGACGTCCCCGCCGGCGCGGCCCCCGGGGCCAGGCTCCTCAAGGGCGCCGGCATCAGCGGCCTCAACCCCAAGGCGCTGCTGCTCTACGTGGCCCTGCTCCCGCAGTTCGCCGCCGCCCACGACAGCGGCAACGGCTGGCCCCTGGCGGCCCAGATCGCCGTACTGGGCCTGGTGCACATGGCCAACTGCGGAGCGGTGTACACGGGCGTCGGCGTGCTGGCCCGCACCGTGCTGCGCGCCCGGCCGGCCGTCGCCCGCGCCGTCACCCGCGTCTCGGGCGCCGCGATGCTCGTGATCGGTGCGCTGCTCCTGGTGGAGCGCCTGGCCCCGTAAGCGGGGGCGCTACCGTCAGGCCGTGAAGCGCCGCACGTACCTCTTCTGCCACGGCGTCTCGACCGCATGGGGGTCATAGTTCCGGCGGACGAACTCCACCGCACGTTCCGGCGGTACGCCGTCCAGCACGGCGAGGCACGCCAGCGCCGTCCCCGTGCGTCCCCGGCCGCCGTCGCACGCGAACTCGACCCGTTCGGCGCCGGCCCGGTCCCGCGCCTCGCCGAGCGCCGCCCGGAGCTGCCGCCCGTCGCTGGGCAGCCAGAAGTCCGGCCAGCGCAGCCACCGCGTCTCCCAGGGCACCTCGGGCGGCTCCTTGCCGAGCAGGTACACGGCGTACGTCGGCACCGGCCCGGTCGGCAGCGGCCGCCGCAGTCCGCGCCCGCGCACCAGCCGCCCGGACGGCAGCCGCAGCACCCCCGTACCGCCCTCGTTCCACGTCTCGTTCACCCACTCACCGTACTGGCGCGAGTCGCCCCGAAGGCAGTGTTCACCGCCTCCGCCGTACGGCTCCGGGGACCGCCATTGGTCCGGACCTCCGGAGTTATCCACAGGCATGGTCGGAGCCTGCGCGGTCGCGTAACGTGCGGCACATGAAGATCCTCATTTCCGCGGACATGGAAGGCGCCACCGGCGTGACCTGGCCTGCGGATGTGCTGCCGGGGACGAGTCAGTGGGAGCGCTGCCGTCACATGTTCACCTCCGACGTCAATGCGGCGATCGCCGGATTCTTCGACGGCGGTGCCGATGACGTGCTCGTGAACGAGGCGCATTGGACGATGCGCAATCTGCTGCTGGAGCAGCTGGACGAGCGGGCGCAGATGCTCACCGGGCGGCACAAGTCGCTGAGCATGGTCGAGGGCGTGCAGCACGGCGATGTGGACGGCATAGCCTTCGTCGGCTATCACACGGGCGCCGGTACGGAAGGCGTGCTGGCGCACACGTACCTGGCCAATTCGATCACCGGCGTCTGGGTCGACGGGACGCCGGCGAGCGAGGGCTATCTGAATGCGCTGGTGGTCGCGGAGTACGGCGTGCCGGTCGTGCTCGTGACGGGCGACGACCGGACGTGCGAGGACGCCAAGGGGTACGCGCCCGGGGCGCGGGGCATCGCAGTGAAGGACTACGTGTCGCGGTACGCGGCGGTGTGCCGCCCGCCCGCGCGCACCGCCGCCGACATCCGGGCCGCGGCCCGGGAGGCCGCGGCGCTGGCGCGGCGGCACGAGCCCGTGCGGCGCGGCCCGTTCACCGTGGAAGTGGAGTTCGACGCCGAGCACTTGGTGGGCGCCGCGACCTGCGTGCCGGGCGTGGAGCGCAGCGGCACCCGCCGCGTCAGCTACGAAAGCCCGAACATGTACGAAGGTATCCGCTGCTTCAAGGCGGTCACCACCCTCGTCTCGTCCCATGTGGAGGAGCAGTATGGCTGAGCAGATGATCGATGTGGAGGACGCGCTCGCGGGCGAAAGACCCGCGCCTGGCATCCGGCAGGACAGCGCGGTGGATGCCCAGGTGCTGGACGAGGTGGTCCGCTTCACCTCCGAGCTGATCCGCATCGACACGACGAACCGGGGCAACGGCGACTGCCTGGAGCGCCCGGCCGCCGAGTACGTCGCGGAGCGGCTGTCGGAGGCGGGCATCGAGCCGACCCTCCTGGAGCGCAGTCCGGGCCGGACGAATGTCGTCGCCCGTATCGAGGGCAGTGACCCGGGCGCCGACGCGCTGCTGGTGCACGGCCATCTGGACGTGGTGCCCGCCGCGCCGCACGACTGGAGCGTGCACCCGTTCTCCGGCGAGATCCGGGACGGCGTGGTCTGGGGCCGCGGCGCGATCGACATGAAGAACATGGACGCGATGGTGCTGGCCGCCGTGCGGGCCTGGGCGCGTGCCGGCGTCCGCCCCCGGCGCGACATCGTGCTCGCCTTCACCGCGGACGAGGAGGCCAGTGCCGAGGACGGCTCCGGCTTCCTCGCCGACGAGCACCCGGGCCTCTTCGAGGGGTGCACGGAAGGCATCAGCGAGTCGGGCGCCTTCACCTTCCACGCGGGCGAGGGGATGCAGCTGTACCCCATCGCGGCAGGGGAGCGGGGCACGGCCTGGCTGAAGCTGACGGCGACGGGCACGGCGGGCCACGGCTCGAAGGTGAACGGCGCGAATGCGGTCAGCCGGCTCGCCGCCGCCATCGCCCGCATCGGCGCGCACGAATGGCCGGTGCGGCTCACCCCCACCGTCCGCGCCGCGCTGCGCGAGCTGGCCACGCTGCACGGCGTCGAGGCCCGGCTGGACGCCGCCGACACGCACGACCTCGCGCGTGACGTCGACGCGCTGCTCGCGGCGCTCGGCCCGGCCGCCGACCTGGTCGCGCCGACCGTGCGCAACAGCGCCAACCCGACGATGCTGGACGCCGGTTACAAGGTCAATGTGATCCCGGGCAGCGCCACCGCCTTCGTCGACGGGCGGGTGCTGCCCGGCGGCGAGGAGGAGTTCCGCACCACCCTCGACCGGCTCACGGGACCCCACGTGGAGTGGGAGTTCCACCACGGCGAGGTGGCGCTGCAGGCCCCGGTGGACGGGCCGACGTACGCCGCGATGCGGGCCTCGATCGAGCGCTTCGACCCGCAGGCCAAGGTCGTGCCGTACTGCATGTCGGGCGGCACGGACGCCAAGCAGTTCTCCCGGCTGGGCATCAAGGGGTACGGTTTCTCGCCGCTCAAGCTGCCCGAGGGCTTCGACTACCAGGCGCTCTTCCACGGCGTCGACGAGCGGGTGCCGGTGGAGGCACTGCACTTCGGTGTGCGGGTACTGGACGACTTCCTGGTGCACAGCGCGGGGTGACAGCGCCGGGCCGGCGCCGCTGTCATGGACCGAACGGACCGATCGGACTGAGAGGAACACCGCCATGGTGACCACGGCGCCCTACGGAGCCTGGCCGTCGCCCATCGACGCCCGGCTGGTCGCCGCCCACGACGGCCGCCCGGAGTACCTCGGCGTGGTGGGGGACGAGGTGTGGTGGACCGCGCCGCGCCCCGAGGAGGGCGGCCGCCGGGCGCTCGTCCGGCGCACGCCGGAGGGCGCGGAGCAGTCGGTGCTGCCCCCGCCGTGGAATGTCCGCAGCCGGGTCATCGAGTACGGCGGCCAGCCCTGGGCCGGCGCCACGGATGCGGACGGCGCGCCCCTCGTCGTCTTCGTCCACTTCGACGACCAGCGGCTTTATGCGTTCGCGCCGGACGGGGACGGCGAGCCGCGCCCGCTCACCCCGGTCTCCGCCGTCGGCGGCGGCCTGCGGTGGGTGGACCCGGTCGTGCTGCCCGGCCGCGGCGAAGTGTGGTGCGTGCTGGAGGAGTTCACGGGCGAGGGGCCCACGGACGTGCGCCGGGTGCTCGCCGCCGTGCCCCTGGACGGCTCGGCCGCCGAAGACCGGGACGCCATACGGGAGTTGAGCGACGACCGGCACCGCTTCATCACCGGGCCGCGGCTCTCCCCGGACGGCGGCCGGGCCGCCTGGATCGCCTGGGACCACCCCCGTATGCCCTGGGACGGCACGGTCGTCATGGTCGCGGAGGTGACCGGGGACGGCGCGTTCACGGGCGCCCGCGCCCTGGTCGGCGGCGACGAGGAGTCCGTCGCGCAGATCGAGTGGGCGGCGGACGGCTCGCTGCTGTACGTCTCGGACGCCGACGGTTGGTGGGAGCTGCGGAGCATAGAGCCGGACCCGGCGGCCGCGGGGGCGGAGGGCGCCGCGGCGACCGTCCGGCGACTGTATCCGGCCCGGCGGGAGGAGTTCGGCGGGCCGCTGTGGAAGATCGGCCTGCGCTGGTTCCTGCCGCTGGAGGGCGGCACCATCGCCACGCTCCACGGCCACGGCACGAACGGTCTCGGCATACTGGACCCGGTCACCGGCGAGCTGGTCGACGCGGCCGGCCCGTGGACGGAGTGGGCCCCCTCGCTCGCCGTGCACGGCACGCGCGTCATCGGCATCGCCGCCAGCCCGCGCAGCGCGTACGAGATCGTCGAGCTGGACACGCTGACGGGCCGCTCACGGGTGATCGCCGCCCGGCACGTCGACGCGCTGGACCCGGCGTACTACCCCGAGCCGCAGATCCGCACCTTCACCGGCCCGGACGGCCGGGACATCCACGCCCACGTCTATCCGCCGTACAGCCCCACCCACGCCCCGCCGGACGGCGAGCCGGCACCCTTCGTGGTGTGGGCGCACGGCGGCCCCACCGGCCACGCCCCGCTCGTCCTCGACCTGGAGATCGCCTACTTCACCTCCCGCGGCTTCGGCGTCGCGGAGGTCAACTACGGCGGCTCGACGGGGTACGGCAGGGAGTACCGCGAGCGGCTGCGCGAGCAGTGGGGCGTGGTGGACGTCGAGGACTGCGCCGCGGTCGCCCGGGCGCTGGCCGACGAGGGCACCGCCGACCCCTCCCGGCTCGCCATCCGCGGCGGCAGCGCCGGCGGCTGGACCACCGCGGCCTCGCTGACCGGCACCGACCTCTACGCCTGCGGCACGATCAGCTATCCGGTCCTGGACCTGACGGCCTGGGCCGGCGGCGAGACCCACGACTTCGAGTCGCAGTATCTGGAGTCGCTGGTCGGCCCGCTCGCCGAAGTCCCCGACCGGTACCGTGACCGCTCGCCGCTGCATCGGGCGGACCGGATCTCCGTGCCGTTCCTGCTGCTCCAGGGCCTGGACGATGTGATCTGCCCGCCCGCGCAGGCCGAGCGGTTCCTCGCCGAGGTCGCCCGCTGCGGCATGCCGCACGCGTATCTCTCCTTCGAGGGCGAGGGCCACGGCTTCCGCCGCGAGGACACCATCGTCCGCGCCGTCGAGGCCGAACTGTCCCTGTACGCGCAGACCTTCGGCATCACACGTACGGACGTGCCGATGCTGGAACTGGGCAAGTGACCGTGCGGCAGGGCATCCGGCCGCCCCGGCTGCGGCCCGGCGACCGGGTGGCCGTCGTCGCGCCCAGCGGCCCGGTCGCCCCCGAGCGGCTGGACGCCGGCCTGGACATCCTGCGCGGCTGGGACCTCGACCCCGTACTGGCGCCTCATGTCCGCGCCGGACACGAGGAGTTGGCGTACTTGGCCGCGCCGGACGAGCGCCGGGCCCGCGACCTCCAGGACGCCTGGTGCGACCCGGCGGTGGCGGCGGTGTTCGCCGCGCGCGGCGGGTACGGCGCGCAGCGCATGGTCGACCTGCTGGACTGGGCGGCGATACGGTCGGCGCCGCCCAAGCCGCTGATCGGCTTCAGCGATGTGACCGTCCTGCACGAGGCGTTCGCGCTGCGGGCCGGAGTGGCGACGCTGCACGGCCCCGCGGTGGCCGGCGAGGTCTTCCTCAAGGACGAGCCCACACGCGACCACCTGCGGCGCACGCTCTTCACCCCCGAGGATCCGGCCGTACTGACCCTGGCCCCCGGCACGGCACGGACGCTGCTGCCGGGCGGGGCGCACGGCGTCACGTTCGGCGGCTGCCTGGCACTGCTGGCGAGCGAGGCGGGCACGCCGGACGCACGCCCGGACGCGGCCGGCGGTCTCCTGCTGCTGGAGGACGTGGGCGAGCCCCCGTACGCCATCGACCGCGCGCTGACCCAACTTCTCCGCTCCGGCACGCTGACCGGGGTGGCCGGGGTCGTGCTCGGATCCTGGGCGCGCTGCGGCCCGTACGAGCACGTCCGCGCCGTACTGACGGACCGGCTCGGCGGGCTCGGGGTGCCGGTGGTCGAGGAGTTCGGCTTCGGCCACGGCGACTCGGCCCTGACGGTCCCCCTGGGCGTACCGGCCACACTCGACGCGGACGCGCGCACGCTGACATTCGACGTACCGCCATTGCTCTGACGTCCGGCCGGTACGGACCGTGTGGCCGGTGCGGACCGTCAACCGGGCTTGGCGGCAATGACGTCGTCGAGCATCGTGCGGGACGCCTGCAACTCGCCGATGGCCCGGCTGATCCGCTCCCTCTCCTGCTCCAGCCGGGCGACCAGGTCCGGGCAGGTGGGGAGGAGGCGACCGTCGTCCGTACGGATGCAGGGCAGTACCTGTGCGATCAGCGAGGTCGTCAGCCCCGCCGCCAGCAGACAGCGGATGCGGTACACGGTTTCCACGTCCGACTCGTCGTAGACCCGGTACCCGCTCGGCAGCCGCCGCGGAGCCAGCAGCCCCTGCTGTTCGTAGTAGCGCAGCAGCCGCTCGTGGACTCCCGTGCGCCGGACCATCTCCTTCATCCGCACGTGATCCGCCTCCGCGCGCCGCGACTTGACTCTGACACTGATGTCAGAGTTTAGCGTCGTCTGCATGAACGCTGAGCACTCGGAGCACGTACTTCCCACCCCTCACCTCGACGTCGTCGTCCAGGGCAGCGGTCCCGCGCTGCTGCTCGCGCACGGTGCGGGCGGCGGCATTGCCGGCAACTTCGGCCTGGTCCTCGACGATCTCGCCCGCGACCACACCCTGATCGGCCCGCACTATCCGGGCGCGGGTGGCTCGCCCGTCGCCACCGAGCCGCTGGACCTGGACGTACTCGCGGACCAGCTGGTCGCCTCCGCCGTCGCGGCCGGGCAGGAGTCGTTCGCCGTGCTCGGCGAGTCGCTCGGGAGTGCCGTGGCCGTCCGGGTCGCCACCCGGCATCCCGCGCGGGTGCGGGCGCTCGTCCTCACCGCCGGTTTCCCGGTCGCCGATCCGGTCCTGGAACTGGCCGCCCGGCTCATCAAGGCCGCGGCGGAAGCGGGGCGTTGGGAAGAAGTCGCCCGGCTCGCCTGCGTATCGTGCCTGTCGCGGACGGACCTGGCGGAGTTGGCGCCGTCCGACCTCGACGCGCTGGTGGCACAGACCCTGGCCGGGATGCCGCCGGGGATGGTGGACCACTTCGATCTGGTGTCCCGGGTGGATGTCCGTGCCGACCTCGCGAAGGTGTCCGCGCCCACGTTGGTGGTGGCCCCGATGGGCGACAGGCTGGTCCTGCCCGACAGTTCGTACCGCCTGGCGGCCGGTATCGCGGGCGCCCGGCTGGTCGAACTGCCCGGCGCGGCCCACATACTGAATGCGGTCGACCGTATGACGTGGCTACAGCACGTCCGCGCGTTTCTCTCCGCTCTCCCCGCCCCGGTCAACCAGTCAGTGACCAGCGGTAACTGACTCGTCGGTAAGAACTTTTGTCACCTCCGTTGACATGTCCGAAATGCATGCCGGAACATGAGCGCGCCGTACTGACTGGTAGGTATGGCGTGTCTCTGTGGAGGTCAGCGTGTACCCAGCAGTGTCCCGCCCCGTTCTGCGCACGTCCCTCGCTCTGTTGGCCGCCGTCACCATGGCCACCCCGCTCGCGCTCGCCGAGCCTGCCGCGGCCGCCGAACTGTACGACGTCACCGCCGTGAAGCTGACCGTGCGGGCCGGTGACCGTGACTGCGCGGTGGATGCCGATCTGTACCGCCCGGCGGGCGTCGACGCGGCGCATCCCGCTCCCGCCGTCCTGACCACCAACGGCTTCGGCGGCAGCAAGGCGGACGGCTCGACCGCCGCCACCGCTCGCGCCTTCGCCGAGCGTGGCTACGTCGCTCTGGCCTACTCCGGCCTCGGCTTCGGCAAGTCCGGTTGCCCGATCTCGCTCGACGACCCGCGGATCGACGGTCGGGCGGCCAGTCAGCTCATCGACTTCCTCGCCGGTACGCGCACGGCGGACGACGGCACTCGCGTCGACTACGTGACGAAGGACGGTGGAAGCGGGGAGGCCGCAGGGGCCGGGGCGGAGAGTGCCGATCCGCGCGTGGGCATGATCGGCGGCTCGTACGGCGGTGCGATCCAGATGGCCACCGCCGCTGTGGACCACCGCGTGGACGCCCTCGTACCGCTGATCACCTGGAACGACCTGGCGTACGCGCTGGACCCCAACAACGCCGACCAGCCGGCGGGTAGCGTCAGCAACGACGTCCCCGGTGTGTACAAGCATCAGTGGACCAACGGGTTCTTCCTCATCGGCGAGGCGCAGGGGCTGCTCAATCCGAGCCTGGATCCGTCCCGGCTCGGCGGCGCGGGCTGTCTGCACTTCGTCGCGAAGGCGTGTCAGACCAAGCGCTGGCTGGACTCGGGTCGGTATACCGACGACAGTAAGCAGTCGATCCTCGACTATGCGCGCAGCGTCAGCCCCGTCTCGTACCTGAAGTCCGTCAAGGCGCCGACGCTGCTGGTCCAGGGCCAGGCGGACACCCTGTTCAACCTCAACGAGGCGGCGGCCACCTACCGGACGCTCACGGCGCAGGGCACCGAGGCCAAGATGATCTGGCAGTCCTGGGGCCACAGCGGCGGCATGACCGACCCGGCCTCCGGCGAACTCAACCTGAGCCAGGGCAACTTGGAGACCAGCTACGTCGGTCAGCGCATCCTCGCCTGGTTCGACCGCTACCTCCAGCACAAGAAGGGCACCGACACCGGGCCCGCGTTCGCCTACTACCGGGACTGGATGCCGGCCGGGCAGACGTACGGCACATCCGCCACGTTCCCCGCGAGCGGCGACGCCTGGAAGCTGTACCTCTCCGGCGACGGCAAGCTCGTCGACAACCGGTCGAAGGTGGCGCGCGGCAGCCGCGAGTACCGCAACGGGCTGCTGCCCACCAGTCACTCGGAGAGCTCGCTGGCCGGGCTCATCGGACTGCAGGACCCCGAGCCCTACGACCTCAAGGGGACGTACCTGAACTGGACTTCCGAGCCGGTCGAGGGCGCGCCCGTCGATGTGGTGGGCGCCCCGAAGGCGACCCTGAAGGTCGTCTCGCCGCGCACGGAGAAGGTGCAGAACTCCGGTGACGCGGCCGACAAGCTGGTGCTCTTCGCCAAGCTGTACGACATCGCGCCCGACGGCTCCAAGACGCTCGTGCACCGGCTCGTAGCGCCCGCGCGGGTGCCGGACGTGACCCGCCCGTTCACCGTCGAGCTGCCGGCCATCGTGCACCGCTACCAGCCCGGCCACCGCCTGCGGTTCGTCATCGCGGCGAGCGACACGGCGTACTACGGCAACCGCGGCATCAAGCCGGTGACGGTGACCAGCGCGCCCGAGGACACGGGCACGCTCGAACTGCCACTGGCGGGGCGGTAGTCGGGCGGGCCGGACGCAGTCGCTCAGTCGTCCGCGACCGTGATCGCCTGTACCGGGCAGGCGCGGGCGGCCTCGCGGGCGAGGGGGTCGGCGGGGGCGTCCTCGGCGTGCGGCAGCAGCTCGCTGAGGCCGTCGTCGTCCTGCGTGAAGGTCTTGGGCGCGGTGAGGGCGCACTGCCCCGAGCCGATGCAGAGGTCCTTGTCGATGCTGATGTGCTGGGTGGTCGGCATGGTCGGTCCCTGAGTCCGTGGGTGGCTTGTGGGGGAGGGGCCGGCCCGGCGCGGTGATGGTGCTGCCGTGTCGGGGACGGGGCCGGCTCCGGTGGTGCGGGAGCGGTGAGCGGCTGTCGGTCAACTGCTACCAGGCGACGGGGAGTTCCACCATGCCCTGGAGGGTGTCGCCGGGCTTGAACGGAATCTCCTCGGCGGGCGCCGCGAGACGCAGGCCGGGGAGCCGGGCGAAGAGCGTGTGCAGCGCGATCTCCAGCTCGGCGCGGGCGAGGTTCTGGCCCAGGCACTGGTGGATGCCGAAGCCGAAGGCGATGTGGTGCCGGGCCGAGCGGTTCCAGTCCAGCTCGTCCGGCGACTCGTACGCCGTGGCGTCACGGTTGACGAGCGAGGTGGAGAACACCACGCCGTCGCCCTTCTTGACCGTCACGCCGCCGATCTCGATGTCCGCGGTCGCCACCCGCAGCATCCCGTCCGCGATGGAGAGGTACCGGAGCAGCTCCTCGACCGCGGTGGGTACCAGCGAGGGGTCAGCGCGCAGCGCTGCCAGCTTCTCCGGCTGCTGCAACAGCGTGAACACACCCAGCGAGATCATGTTGGCGGTCGTCTCGTGCCCGGCCACCAGCAGGATCATCGCCATGCCGACCAGCTCGTCGTGCGCCAGGTCGCCGGTGCGCAGCCGGTCGGCGATCAGCTCGTCCAGCAGCCCGTCGCCCGGCTCGGCCTCCTTCCGGGTGATCAGTTCGCCGAAGTACTCCTCCAGGTCGTCCAGGGCCTTCCGGGAGTCGTCCGCGGTGGGGCCGCGCAGCAGACGGCGCGACGCGTCCTCGAAGAACTCGTGGTCGGCGTACGGGACGCCGAGCAGCTCGCAGATGACCATGGACGGCACCGGCAGGGCGAACGCCGAGACCAGCTCGGCCGGCTGCCCGGCGGCCACCATGTCATCCAGTAGCCGGTCGACAATCTGCTGGATACGCGGGCGCAGTGCCGCGATCCGCTTCAGGCCGAAGCTGGGGATCAGCATCCGCCGCTGGACGTTGTGCTCGGGGTCGTCCACCCCGAGGAGCATGGCGCGGCTCTTGCGGCCCTCGTCGCGCAGCCCCTCGAACCGGGCGCTGGGGCTCGGGAAGTCGGGGTTCAGCCGGTCCGAGGACAGCCGCTGGTCGGTGAGCAGGGCGCGTGCTTCGGCGTGCCCTGTCACAGCCCACACCTCCCGGCCGTCGTAGAGGTGGATACGGGCGAGCGGGCCTTGCTCGCGCAGGGGCGCGTAGGCGGTGGGCGGGTGATAGGGACAGGTGCGGTCCTGCGGAAACTTGACGGTTTCCGCGACCGCTTCCGATATGGCTTCCGACACGGCGTACCTCCGGTGCGCTAACTCGGTTGTGCCGCTGCCTATTTCATGCCATGTCGGGAGATATCGCTACGCCATGTTCGGCCAACTACCCGGTTTTTGCCGCGAGTTGACCATTTCGTCTGGTAGGGCGCGGCGAACCGGACCGTACTGGGCGGAAATGCCGGGCCGGGGCGCGTTCCGGGCCCGTTTCGGAGCGTGGGGGTGAGGCGCGGGGCCGTCCGCGGTGCCGCGGGTTCGCGCCGGGCGTGGCCGAGATGTGCCGAACGCGGCGAGCGGTTCAGGCCGATCCCGCCCCGTCCGTCGCCGTGAGGAAGTGCTCTTCTCGTGGGTGGCACTCAGTGCCACACTGGCGGGATGGATGACGACGCGGGGTATCGAGGTGACGCGGCGGCCCTGGCCTGGGCCGCGCTCGGCGGTCCGGCCGGACTGACCGGACGGGTGCGGTACGGCGGCGCGCGCGGGCTGCTTCCGGCGCGGCTGCCGGTCATGGATCTGGCCAGGACGACCGTCGCGGTCTGCGCGCTGGCCGGAGCGGAGCTCGCCGCGGCCCGTACCGGCGGTTCCGTGCCCGCCGTGACCGTCGACGACGGCGCCGTGGCCACCGCCTTCCTCAGCGAGCGCCATCTGCGCATCGACGGCCGGGCGCCCACGGCCTTCGCGCCGCTCTCCGGTTTCTGGCACACCGCCGACGGTCGACTGCGTACGCACGCCAATTACCCGCACCACCGCGACCGCCTGCTCGCCGCCCTCGGCCTGCCCGGTGACGCCGGGCCCGAGGCACTCGCGGCCGAGCTCGCGGGGCGGAGCGCCGGGGAGGTCGAGGAGACCGTGTACGCGGCGGGCGGCCTGGCCGTCGCCGTACGGGACGCGAAGGAGTGGGCCGCCCATCCGCAGGGCGCCGCCGTGGCCGGGCGCCCGCTGCTCACCCTCGCGCCGCTCGGCGCCGCCACG
>NZ_NHSG01000105.1:0-22350 GCF_020024005.1 Streptomyces purpurogeneiscleroticus | reverse complement strand
CTGATCGGCAGCGGCGCCCGGCGCGGCAAGCTCATCGTCCCGGGCGAGGCGCTCGCGTCCCTGCCGGGGGCGCGGGTGCTGGAGGGGCTGGGGCGCCCGGCCGGGGCGTAGACGCAGGCTCTCAGAGCGCCGCGATGTCCGTGGCCGAGCCGAGGTACGTCTCGCCGAAGGCCGCCGCCGCGGCGTCCGACACGAGCAGTTGCCGCAGCCGGGCCGCCGCCGTGCCCGCGCGGAAGGGGTCGCCGGACGAAGCCCCGTGCATCACCTCGGACAGCCACTGGGAGAACTCCTGGTACTGCCAGACCTTCTCCAGGCAGGCGTCCGAGTAGCGGCCGAGCGCGCTCTCGTCCCCCTTCACGCAGGCCGCGACGAGCGCGCCGGCGAGCAGCAGCGCGTCGTGGATCGCCAGGTTCATGCCCTTGGCCGCGATCGGCGCGACCAGGTGGGCGGACTCGCCGGCGAGGTGCACACGGCCGTAACCCATCGGCTCGACCACGTAGTTGTGCATGTCCAGGACCGTCTTCTCGATGATCCGGCCCTCGGTGAGCGGCTGCGCGCCGGTCGCGGCGAGGCGGGTGCGCAGCTCGCTCCAGATCCGTTCGTGCGGCCAGTTCGCGGGGTCGTCGCCCGGCGGGCACTCCAGGTAGTACCGGGTGACCTCGGGCGTACGCGCCATGTGCGCGCTGAAGCCGCGTTCGTGGATGCCGAAGACGACTCCCTCGGCGGACGGCGGGGCCTCGGCGAGCAGTGCGAGCCAGCCGATGCCGTAGTCCAGGCGGGAGATGCGGAGTTGACCGGCGGGTATCGCGGCGCGCGCCACGCTCCGCGCGCCGTCGCAGCCAGCTATGTACGCGCAGTCGATGCGTTGCCGTGCGCCCGTCTCCGGATCGGTGTACGAGACGGAGGGCCGGTCGGTGTCGATGCCGGCCGGCCGGACGTCCCGTACGCCGAAGCGGATGTCGCCGCGCGCCGCGTCCGCGTAGGCGGCGACCAGGTCCGTCACCAACAAGGGCTGCGGGTAGACGAAATGGCTCTGCCCGGAGAACCGGCCCGGCTCCACCACATGCCGCTCGCCGTCCCACCGGAACTCGAACGTCCGCTGCCGCTCGGCCCGTTCCAGCAGTCCGCCGGCCAGCCCGTGCCGGTCCAGGGCGTGCACCACCCACTCCTCGATGAAGCCGGCCCGCGGCCGCTGCTCGATGAACTCCCGGCTCTCCGCCTCCAGTACGACGCAGTCGACGCCCGCGGTGTGCAGGACATTCGCGAGCGTCAGACCGGCGGGGCCGGCGCCGATGATGACGACGGACGTACGGTGCGCCTGGCCGGCGGGGGCGGACGCGGTGGCGGGGGAGTCGGCCACGGTGGCGGTTTCCTTCATGCGGTACCGGAACGAGAACTGGGTGGTGGCAGTGTATGGCCGAACTGGCAGGTCAGAGGCGGCGCGTGGCTGCGTAGGTGCGGACGTCGAGGGACAGGGGCGTCGAGTGCTCCGCGAAGCCGAGGGCTCGGTACAGGGCCTCCGCCTCATCGGTGGCGTGCAAGTCGACTCGGGACACGCCCTGTTCGGCCAGCCAGGCCAGCAGCGCTTCGGTCGTCGCGCGGGCGTATCCGCGGCCGCGGTACTCCGGGTCCGTGCACACGTTGAAGATGAAGGCGAAGCGTCCCGTGGGGTGCTGCGGTGCGGGGAGCCGCTGCTCGACCGTGCCCACCGCGCAGGCGGCCAGCCGGGGAGCGGCGCCGTCGTCCGCCGCGCCGTCCGCGTCCACGACGAAGGCGCCCAGTACCGGGTCGGAGCCCGACAGCTGCCGGCGGGCGATCTCCGCTGCGTTCTTTTCCCAGCTGCCTGGCTCGTCGGAGCCGTTCATCGACGCGAACATCAGCCGACGCAGCCGTACCAGTTCCTCGGCGTCCTCAGGGCCTGCCTGTCGTATCTCGATCATGAGCCGGACGCTAGCGCACGCGCGCGGGCGCAGGCGCGTGCGAATGTGGTCAGCGCAGCGCATGCGACTATTAGCGGCTTTTTGGTTGTTTTGGGACCCCAGGGAGAGGAGAACCGGTCCAGAGGAGGTGTAGAAGCCATGCCCGAACCAGGGAGCAAGAAGTTCGACAGGCGACGGGCGAAGCTCCGTCGGGAAGCCGAGGACCAGGGAATCCCGGACAAGCACGCGAACGAAGACGCGAAGGGGCGGCTCGAGGACGATCCGCAGTGGCAGACCCACGGCCCCCGGACGGAGCGTGGGCTCGGCCCGAAGGGGCAGCGCAACGAGCGCGACGACCAGCGGAAATCCTGAGCCGGCGAACTCCTGAGGAGGACGCGGTGAGCAAGAGCAAGAACCCGCAGTCGAACGAACTGCGCCGCAGTGGCAAGAGCGCCGCCGTACAGGACGCGGCCGAGGCCAAGGCGGGCTCCGACCGGAAGGTGGGCCCCGGCGGCGCCGAGCACGCACACGGCACCGACAAGGGCCGCAAGGGCGGCGGCCCGGGCGGCGGCGTCCCCGCAGATCAGCGCCCCGACCACCCGTAAGGCCAAGGGGTGGGGCTTCTGCGTCAGGCGCTGCGGGTGACGGTCAGGTGGACGCTGCCGCGGTTGTTGCCGTAGAAGCCCCAGGCGTCGTTGGCGTACGCGTAGAAGTAGCCGGCCTGGCTCACCTGGTGGGTGGTGTGACTGCCGAGCGCGATGCGTTCGTGGCCGCGGTTGCCGGGGGCTCCCTGTACGTGTTCAGCGTCGTTGGCGATGTAGCCGACGAGGCACATCCACGGGAGATCCACCTCACGTGGCGCGCCCGGGGCGGTGGCCTCCTGCTGGCCGGTCACGCTGCGGTAGATCCTGACGCCCTGGCCGATGAGGGTGCCGATGTGGCGCGGCAGAACGGTGGGACGGAAGCGGTCCCACCCGGTGGTGCCTTCCGGGCCCGACCATATCCAGCCGTCCAGCCATTGGCCCGTGGCCTGGAACCTGTAGCTGCCGGGTTCGAGGTAGAGACCGGTGTCGTTCCACAACTCGCGGGCGAAGACCTCTATGGTGGCTGTTTGGCCGACGCGGAGCAGACGGCCGGACCGGTAGGGTCCGCTGGTGATCGGCTGCTGTTCCTGTCGCTGCCGCACCGAGGGGTCCAGTGTCTGGGTAACGCGCACGTGTTGTTCTGCGCTGTCGGCAGCGACGAGCGGGGGGACGGCGCGCGGCCGCAGTTGCCATACGATCTGCAGCAACGTGTCCAGTAGGGGCTCCGTCAAGAGGGGCACCACGTTAAAAACACCCCGGTTGTCGTCGTGTTGCACGTCGACCGGGTCCGGGACGATCTGCCTCAGCGAGTGCGGGGAGAAGCGCAGTCCAGCCGTCCTGGCCGCCTCATCGACCATCCATTGCAGGGCGCCGTCGCTCAGGCCGGTCCGCAGGTGGCCGCCGCCGACGTCCATGTGACTGCCGGGAAACCAACGCTGCTCGACGTCCTGTCCCGGCACTGTGTTCTCCCACAGCGTCGGGGTGAACGGACGGCGTCGCTCGTCCATGGCCAGGGCGTGGCGGGCGTGTTGGATGTGCGGATTCAAGTTCACGTTGTGGCGGAATTCCAGGCGCTTCATCGGAACGAGCAGGTTGATGCCGGCCAGGTGGGTGGGAATGCCCAGGGAGCCGACCGTGTCCCAGACACCGATGAAATCCACCGGCATGGCGGTGGCGTCGTCCGGGTCGAAGCGGAAGTGCAGTCCCGTGCGCCACCGCCGGTCGTTCTCGCGGGCCCGGTAGTGGGCGTAGGCACGATGCACGTGGCGACCGGCGGTGGCGGCATTCAGGCCGTCGAGGTCGATCAGCCCTGAGGCTGTGATCAGGCCGGCGAGGCTGCGGGCGGTGTAGGCGCCGCGGCTGAAACCGAACAGTGCGATGGAGTCCCCCGGCTGGTAGGCGGTGGCCAGCCACTGGTACGCGTCGAGGATGTCCTGCGACAAGCCGGCTCCCGCCGCTCCGCCCAGCAGCCTGCGCAGCAGGCCGCCCTCGGTTCCCACCCCGGGTTCGTAGTGGCTGCGCTGAGGGCGCCCGTCGGCATCGGTGGGAAGCAGGGCGTTGTGCAGGCGGCGCACGTTCGAGGCCGAGGCCATGGACGGATCGAACCAGGTACCGTCGCAGCACACGACGAGACGTTGCGGCATGGTGGTGACCCCTCCTTGGCAGCATCCCCGTTTCTCCGGTTGTAGCGACGTCCGTCCGCGACGTACAGATGACTTCGCGTGCATATGGACGCCGCCGCGCGTGCCGCCTTTTGATCACGTAGACGGCCGCGCCTCGTTCGCGCGCGGTGACTTGGGCGGCACCCGTCCGGCCGGCGGCGTACGCGGCATGACGTGCTGTTCCACGAATAACTGGTAATTCACGTCACTTCCCTCACAGGCGGCAGACTGAAGATTTAATTCCGTATTCGGCGGGGTTGCTCATACTTCACTCGACGCCGTTGACTTTCCGGGGAGAGAGGAGCAGCCTTCCAGCACGGTGATTTTCGGCTTGCCGGGAACGAGTGTGCCGTCGATTCCGCAGCGCCGATAGCCGTCGCGCGGCCCGGGGAGGGCGTTCGTATATACGTTCGCCGAACCGTGCCCAACCCATGACGACACAGAATCCACCAGCTTCGGGCCCTTCTGGCCCTACAACTCGGGGGAGGCAAGAATGGCGGCCGCGACCAGGCAACTGTTCGTGAACTCACCAGCCAGCAGGTCCGTCACAATCGACCTGGGGGCAACCACCACATTCGTGGCATGGGGTTCGATCACGATGCTCGACCCGCGAATCCAATTCGACCGGGACAACGCCGTCGTGATCGACATACCTTTCATCGACGGAAATCGAACGAACACTCAGGTTTTCGGAGGTGACCACTGGGGGGCTGCCGGCGCCTTCAGTAACGTCCACGATTCAGCAGTCGTTCGCTTCGGCCGGACTGTCACCTTCAGGATGCGCACATTCGGACCTGACATTGACGCCATGGGTTGCGGAATTGTCATCACCAATCCATGACGCTTGAGAGGGAAACCAATGCCGAGGTACTTCGTCTACGACAAGGAAGACGGTCGCGTTGTGCATGTGCACGAGACGTATGACGCGACGAGTGGTGCCACCCGGCCGTGTACACGGGAAGAAGTGTTCGCGGTGGTGGATGAGGGGCTGGACAAAGAGAAGCTGGACATACTGCAGTCCGAGTTCGAGCCGGAGGCCGGCTCGGGGGAGCTGCGTGTCGATCTCACCACTCAGAACGTGGTGGCGGCCGGGGTGCCGAACGAGTAGCCGGTTCAGCAGACCGGCGGCGTCCCGATGCGAAAGGGGATGGTCAACGTCGTCCCTCCGCCTGCCCGCCGGACAGGCGGAGGGACGACGCACCACCCTGGACCACGCGTTGTCCCGTAACCCCACAGCCAACGCCCGAGGTCTCCGGTGAGTCAGTCGCAGCGGTCGGTGTAGCGGCAGGCGACGAGGGGCGGCTGCTCGGTGAGGCGGCCGTCGGCGAGGTTGACGGCGAGCCGGAGGTACTGGGCGTGCGTCCAGGCCAGGGGCGTCGCGGAGGTGGTGCCGGTCCCGGGTGTGAAGCCGGCGGGGGCCTTGTCGTCCCAGACCTGTTCGGCCATCAGATAGCCGGAGCCCGCGGTACGTGCCATCGCGGCGAGCTGTTCGCGCGCCCCGGCCGGGTCGTCGGCGACCAGGTCGTACTCGCCGCGTTCACCGTTGAGGAGTGGCCAGCCGCGGCCGTGGGTGCGGCCGTCGCCCGGCTGGGAGATGAACCAGGGGCTGCCGTCGGCGGTCTCGCCGTAGCCGTCGAAGGATCCGCGGTACCAGAAGCGGCCGTTCGGGGTGTCGAAGCCGAGCTGCTCGTCGACGACCTTCAGGCTGTGGACCACGTCCGGGTCGTCGGCCGGCAGCACGCCCAGCCGTACGAGTTCCAGGAAGCTGGGGTCGACGATGGTGCGCTGGTCGGCGTCGGCGGGGCCGCCGTTGCTCACGTCGTACGTGGTGCCGGCGTTGGGATTGCCGTCCTTGGTCAGCTGCAGGAAGTACGGCTTGGTGGAGTACGGCCCGTTGTGCGTGACTGTCCAGTCCTTGACCTTGCGCTGCCAGGCGTCGGCGGTGTCCAGATACCGCTGCGCGGAGTCGGTGTCACCGTTGGCTTCGGCGATCTTCGCGGCGGTGACCAGACCGGCGATCTCACTGGCGATGGTGGCCGGCGAGTAGCCGCTCTGGTTCTCCCAGCGCTCCTGCTCCGACCAGGGAGCGGTGTGCCCGTCCTTGGAATAGCCCACGATGAAGTCCGCGGCCCGCTTCACATGCGACCAGGTCTTCGCGTCGGTACGGCCGAGCTGGTCGGCGAGGAGGATCGGGAAGGCGACCTGATCGAGCTGGATGCCCGTCCAGATCGGCGTGCCGTCGGTCGCGGACTTCTGCGGGAAGGAGCCGTCCTGTCTCTGCTGCTTCTCGAAGAGATAGTCCAGCGCCCGCTCGGCACCCGCCCGGTCCCCGACGGCGATCAGGGCCGTACCCACCTGGTACAGGTCGCGCGCCCAGACCGCGTTGTAGCCGCTGGTGTCCGGTTCCTCCTTGCCCGACCACGGCATGGAGGGTGAGGCGACGAACGCGCCGCGGTGGGTCTTGTCCTCGGTCGCCGCCAGCACCATCGCCGACACCCGGTACGCCTGCCGTTCCCGCTCGGTGCGCAGGGCCTCCGGCGGGCGGCGCAGCCCGGACAAGTAGCGGTGCCAGCCGGCCGCATACGCTGCCGAGACACGCTCGAACCCGGTGCCGGCCGAGGTGTTCGCCGTTTTCAACGCCCGGGTGGCGTCCGGGCCGAAGCCGAGGGCGAGGGTGGTGCGGCGGCCGTTGCCGAGTCCGGTGAGCGTGGTCCGGCCGGTCTGGACGACATTGCCCTTCGACGCGGAGCGGTACGTCCAGTCCATCCGCCGGTCCTGCAGCAGGTCCGTCCAGCCGTCGCTGGCCCCCAGGTAGCCGCTGGAGGTGGCGGTGAAGCCCGTGGAGGCCACCAGTGCGCTGGCGGTCCGGTCGTCGGAGGCGACCAGGGCGCCGTCCTTCGTACGACCGGAGTCGTCGGCACCGTAGTTGCTCAGGGCCGGATCGTAGAGCGCGTACACCTGGTACGGGCGGCCGGTCAGCGACTCGAACTCGACGTCGGCCTGGACGGCGGAGCGGTCGGGGTCGGTGACATAGGTGGTCGTCAGCCGCCAGCGGCCGTCCTTGTCCGTGGACACGGTCCGGTAGGTCGGACTCTGCGGATCGGAGAGCCGGGTGACCTGGCGGGATGCCTCGTCGGCACGGACGGCGAAGTCCTTCCCGTCCGTGATCACGAAGCCGAGCTCGCGCACATTGGGCGTGTCCAGGGTCGGGTAGTACACCTCGCCCAGGCGTCCGCCCTGAAGGGTGAACCACGTCTTGCCGGACGTTCCGTAACTCGTACCGAAGCCGGTCTTGTCCGCGGGCGGACGGGCCGTCGACGGGGCGGCCCCGGGCGCGCCGGGGGCCTCATCGGATTCGGCCGCCGTCGCCGGTGTCCACTGCGGCGTCAGGGACGATCCCACCGTCAGGGCTAGGGCGGCCCCAATGGCTGCGGTCAGCTTCCGTGTGCGGGTCACTCGATCTCCTCCGAGGAGAGGGATGAAGGCTCGTGGATGGCCGGTGCGGGCTCGCTCACTGCTTCGGGCCCGCTGTGGTCGTGCGCTTCAGCAGTGCCTTGATGGCGTACACGTCGCTGTAGTTGGAGGGGCCCTCGCGGGTGTCTTTGTAGAGCGCGTTGTGCTGGAAGTAGCTCATGTTGACCGCGAGCGGGTCCTGGGCGAGTTCGATGCGGTAGGTCTTGCCTTCGGTGAGCTCGGCCTTGGCGAAGGTGGAGCCCCGCACCGTCGTCCAACTGCCCGTGTTGGGCATGGCGATGACACGTTCGGTGACGAGTTCGCCGGTGGCGTCGTCGTAGACACGCAGCATCTTCATGCCGCTGGAGACACCGGTGTTGATCGGCCCGCCGACCGCGGCGTCGGCCTGCAGCAGGTACTCGCCAGTGGCCTTCGGGGTGATGCGGGCAGCGAGCTTGTCGCCCGGGGCGGTGCCCCAGTCGGCGTAGTACACGCCGTTTTCGCCGGTGGTCTTCTTGCCGCCGGTCGCTTCGAAGTCCTCGCCGGTGACCTTGTGCACGCGGTCGTCGCCCGGTCCCCAGTAGCACTCGGGCTTGGCATGCTGGGAGGTGTTTCCGCTGGAGGTGTAGGTCAGGCGGACGCTGTAGCAGTGCGAGACCTCTTCCGGCCGCGCGGTCCTGTCGGTCCACGTCTGCTCACCGGCGCCGACCGCGACGTTCTCGGCGATCACCTTGCCGTCGCGGAGGACGTCCATGGTGACCTTGGAGGGGTTCTCGTCGCCGATGTCGAGGGACAGCTGCGTGCGGCCGTCCTTGACGGTGACGCTTTTGACGTCCGGAGTGGTGGGCCCGTAGAGGGCTTCCTTGGAGGAGAGGTCCACGGGCTTCGGCGCCTTCTGTCCCGAGCCGGCCGCGGGCTTGGCGAGCTTGACGACCACGGTGGACTCGCCGTCGCCGAGCATCTTCTCGGTGATCGGCGTACCGGCCGGCACCTCCTTGCCGTCGAGGGTCAGCGACTCCACCTGGTATGCGCCCTCACCGGCCTTGCCCGCCGGGATGTCGAGCGCGACGTTCAGCTTGTGGCCCCGGTAATCGAGGTCGTTCAGCACCGCCCGCTCGCCGCCGGGGAAGTAGGTTTCGCGCAGCTGGGCGGGCAGGAACGGATCGATGTGCAGGCCGTCCTCACGGGCGTCGATACCAAAGATGCTCTGCTGGACCATCGACATCATGCCGGCGACGCTCCACAGCTGACGGTCGGAGTTGAGGGCCGTCTTGGTGCTGCCGTCCAGGATGTTGATGTTCTCCTTGTTGGTGGCGAACAGCGCCCCGCCGCGGACCAGGGAGCGGGCCTGCTGCGTGGCCACGGCATCGTTGCCGGTCCGGGCGGCGGCCCGCATCATGTAGGCGGTCACGAACGGCCACACCGCGTTGTTGTGGTACGAGGGCACGCCCTGCTGTTGCGGCCAGAGCACCGACGGGCCGTAGGAAGTCTGCGGGTAGTTCGCAACGGCCTGCTTGGCCTGCTCCGGTGTGGCGACGCCGGTGAGTACGGCCAGCGAGGTGCCCAGGGCGTCGTAACGGTTGACCGGAGAGGTGTCCTTCTCGGTGCTGAGCATTTGCGAGAACTGGCCCTTCTCGGGCAGCCAGAACTTCTCCCGGACAGCCTGCATCAAGTCGTCCGCCCAGCCCCGGTACTTGGCAGCTGCGGTCTTGTCACCTGCGTCGGCAGCGAGACGGGAGGCCGCGTCGATGGCTGCCCAGTGGGTGACGTTCGTGGACAGCGAGCGCGAGGTGGCGATGGTGGCCACATCGTTCTTGGTCCAGTCCGCGTAGCTCTGCTCGCGCCAGTCCAGGAAGGAGTGCTCACCGAGGTAGAGGCCGTCGCCCCGATCGAAGACGACCTTGCGGTCGTGCTCGATGGTGTTGCGTATCGCCTCGTACGCCTTGTCCGCGAACGCCTGCCGCTTGCCGTCGGGGAGCCAGTTGGTGATCTCGCTCGCGCCGAGCGCCCACACGACCCGGTCGGTGGAGCTGGGGTAGCTGCCGCCGGTGCCGGTGTCCTGGATGATCTGGGTGTCCCCGGACCCGTCGCGCCGCTCGCTCAGCTTGAACGCGAGCGTGTTACGCATCCGTTCGGGGTCGGCCGTGGTCAGGCCGAGGTCGGCGGAGTACGCCACGTCCCGCGTCCAGACGTACGTCCAGAGCTTGCCGGTCTGGTAGCAGCCGCCCGGACAGTCGATCGGCTTGCCGTCGTTGTACGAGCCGTCGGTCAGCCGGTCGGTCTTGTTCAGCTCCGCGTCGTCATGAGCCATCGCGTACAGGCCGTCCAGCAGCACGGACCCGGATCGCAGGGTCGGCTTGCCCGGCGCCTCCTTGAAGACCCGCTCGCCGGCGACGGAGCTGACCAGCTTGTACGTGCGCAGGCAGTCCGCGTCGACGTCGGTGACCGTGACGGTGGCCGAACCGGTGCCGTCCTTGAAGCGTCCCGGCTCCTCGGGGACGGCGCACCGTGCGTTGCCGGCAGCCGCGGTGCTGGTGGCTGCCTGGGCCGACACAGCCGACACAGCCGGCGCGGAGGGCATGGTGGCCGCCAGGGCTGTGGCGATGGACGCCGTCAGAACGGCCTTGACCACTGGTCTGCCACGGAGAAGAGAGGAATGCCTGGTGCGGCTCTGCGGATGTCTGCTCACATCGTGCTCCTTGTAGTGAGGCGGGGGCCGCTCGCGCTCGTCAACGTTTCCCCTTGGCAAGAGCCGCCAAGAGACACCACTTAAAAGCAAGGGGCGTCCCACAGAGTTCATGTGTTCAAGATCAAAATTCAACTGCGCAGCGCAAGGCGTCCCGTACCCGGCCGCGCGCATGCCCCGGAAGGGCAGGGTCACGCTGTGTGCAGCTAGCCCGTGTGTGGGCGCTGACCAGCGAATACAAGGCGAAGGTTGGATCTCAACATCGCAGCCCCAGGTCGCTGTCGCAGCTTGTTGCAGCGCTTGCAAACTAGGTGTTGCCTGTGACTGCGTCAACAGAAAGTGAACTCATAATTTCGAGAGAATTTCGCGAACAATGAGGGCATATCGGAATCAAGTGGCGCTCCGTCCCCTTGGAGACTGCGCTTGCAGCGCTCTCATTTCGGCCGGGCGAGACGTGCTGGGCGGGTACGAGCGCAGCCCGGCACGGTCGCCGCACACGCCCCCGCTCCGTTACTTTGTGCTACTTTCCCGCCATGCGTGGAGCGCGCGGCCGATGAACTGTCCTTCGCCATCTCGCGTAGCGCTTCCAGCCTGGACCTTCTGGGCTACAGCGTGACGAGCATGCGCGAGCGCTCCGAATTCCTCGAGCAACTTCCGGTGCGGCGCAACGCCGACGCCTTGCTGGTGATCTCGTTCGCCCTAGACGTCGACCGAGCCCCCACTCTTCAGCGGGTGAATCGAAAGCGGATTAATCGAGCTCGGCCGACGAAGGGCTGAGCGCCACCGCCAACAGTCCTCCGAAGCCAGGCACCGCACGGGCCCCGGCGCAACACCGCTCGCTGCGCGGGGCCAGTTCGTCAGACACGCGGCGTTACTGGGCTGTCCTACCGGTTTCGGCATTCGATTGCCCGGTGGAGTATTCCTTGGATGCGCCCTCCTCGGCGGACCGAGCCGCACGCCGAAATGCCGACCGGTGAGACGACACCGGCTCGCAGATGGCGCATCGAGCGGTCGTCCGTGCGCGCGGAGTTCGACCGGCAGCCGGGCGCCGTTGAAGGGGCGTGCGTCTTGTGTGTCACTGCTGTGTTCTGCGGTCCAGCGCGCGCTTGAGGATCTTTCCGGTGGCGGTCATCGGCAGGCTGGGCACGAACTCGACGATGCGCGGGTACTTGTAGGATGCCATCTCTCCCTTGGCCCAGGCGACGAGCTCGTCGGTGGTGAGGGAGGAACCGGGCTGGAGGATGACGAAAGCCTTGATCTCCTCGCCGTGGCTGTCATGAGGTACGCCGATGACGGCGGCCAAGCTGACCTCCGGATGCCTCATCAGGACTTCTTCGATCTCACGCGGATAGACGTTGAAGCCGCCTCTGATGATGAGGTCTTTTGACCGGTCGACGATGTAGTAGAAGCCGTCTTCGTCGCGTCGTGCGAGGTCGCCGGTGCGGAGCCAGCCATCGCGGACGACCTCGGCGGTGGCTTCCGGCCGGCCGTAGTAACCCTTCATCACGTTGTGGCCCCTGACCGCGATTTCGCCGACCTGGCCGCTCTCGGTCACCTCGGTCCAGTCGTCGTCGATGAGTTTCAGTTCGACGCCCCAGACGGGCACCCCGATCGATCCTGGGCGTGGGTCGAGATCGGGGTCGCTGAACGTCGCGACGGGAGAAGTCTCCGACAACCCGTATCCCTCGAGCACTGTGATCCCGAGGCACTGTTGGATCCGGTGGGCAATTTCCGTCGGGAGTGCAGCTCCTCCGGAGATGCCGATCCGGAGGTTGCCCGCGATGCGCTTGACGTCGATGTCGTCGCTGAGCGCGTTCAGGAGCCCCCACCACATGGTGGGTACGCCGGCGAAGAACGTGATGGGCTCGCGGCCCATCAGGTCGACGACTTCGCGCGCATCGAAGCGGGGGACGAGGTAGAGGGTGGCAGCCATCGAGAAGCCTGCGTGCATCTGCACCGTGGCACCGAAGGTGTGGAAGAGCGGGAGGCAGAGCAGGTGGCTGTCGGAAGCCGGTGTACTGCGGAACAGGCGGTTGCATGCCAGCACGTTCATCACTGTGTTGGCGTGCGACAGCTCTGCGCCCTTGGCTTGTCCGGTGGTCCCGGAGGTGTACAGGATGACTGCCGTGTCGGTGGGTTCGGTCGTTGCTGAGTCGAGCGTTGTGCCATGGCCGACCAGGGCACTGCCGAGCGTCTCGACGCCGTCGATGGGGCTGGGAGCGGCCGGATCATCGGTGATGACGAAGAAGTGCTCGACCGCGTCGACCTGCTGGAAGCCGGCGAAGCCTTCGGCGCTCATGGGCAATTCGGGGGTGCCCTCGAAGCAGAAGTACGCCGTCACGTCGGCGTCGTCCAGGTGGTAGGCGATCTCGCGGCTTTTCAGGAGCACGTTGAGCGGGACGACAGCTGCACCGGTTTTGAGGATCCCGTAGTAGACGACCGGAAAGTGCGGCAGGTTCGGGCAGCTGAGGGCCACCCTGTCACCGGGGCCGATCCCGCGATGCACCAGCATATTCGCGACCTGGTTGGCCGCGGCGTTCACCTGGCTGTACGTCAGGCGGGTCGGGCCCAGTACGACGGCGTCGCGGTCGGGGTACTTGCGGGCGGAGTCCTCGAGCAGGATCGACAGGTTCAGCATGGTGACTCCTCATGAGCCTCGCGGCGGGCTTGCTCGCCCGCGGGTGGATCGTGTGGTCCGCGCTTCACTCCCAGCGCGGCCGTGTATGCCGGCATTGCGGTGGATCGACGAAGACGTCGTACTGGGCTCGCAGGCTGCCCAGCCAAGGGGCACGATCGTCATGCCGTACTTGGCCATCGCGTGGGGACATGCCGCGCAGTTGAATGTCGGCCGTCAGGTCGAATCGCGCGCGGCGCGGGGCGGCCGCAGCGGGAGCTTCGTGGTCAGTGTGTCGGTGCCGTGCCGTCGACGACCATGGCCGAAGCGTTGTTGACCACGATGTTGATGCCGCCGAACCTGTCCACGCAGAATTACGTAGGCGCCACGCCGGGCGGCGGCGACGGCGATCGCCGGGCCGATGCCGCGGCTGCCACCCGACATGGTCAGGATGCGGTTCGCGAGCTCATCCGGTGATCTCCTTGCCGAAGATGCCGCGAGCGATGACCCACTTCAGGACCTCGTTGGTGCCCTCGTAGATCTCCCCGATCTTGCTGTCGCGGTAGATCGCCTCGACCGGCCCCGGAGTGCCGTCGGCGCTGAGCTCACGGGCGAAGCCGAGGCCGCCGAACGCCTGGACCGCATCGCGCGCCATGTCGACCGCCAGCCGGCTTCCGTACTGTTTCGCCATCGCGGCTTCCGGCTCGGGGAACATCTCGCCGTCGTCACGGCGCAGCGCAGCCTTGAGGTAGAGGTTGCGGGCGTTCTCGATCTCCGTGGCGCGCTCGGCCATCAGGAACTGCCAGTGCTGGTTGGCGGCCAGCTTCCGTCCGAACGCCTCCCGGGTCGACAGGTGCGCGACAGCGTGGTCGAACGCGGCCTGCGCCATGCCGACACCGGCGGCGGCGATGCCGATGCGGCCGAGCGTGAGTGTGGCGAGTGCGTGACGGAGTCCGTGTCCCGGCTCGCCGCCGAGCAAGGAGTCGTTTGTCAGCTCGACGTCCTCGAACCACACGTCGGCGGTGAGCTGGCCCCGGTTGCCCATCTTCTGATCGGGCTCGCCGACCCGCACTCCGGGCAGGGAGGTGTCGACGATGAACATCGAGAGCCGGTCGCCGGTGCGAGCGAGCGTGACGATGAATCCCGCGACCGGTGAGTTGGAGATCCACCGCTTCCGGCCATTGAGGATCCAGGTGTCTTCCCGCTGGACGGCGACGGTCCGCACCGCCTGTGGGCTCAGGTCGGACGATGCTTCGGGCTCGGTGGTCGCGAAGGCACCGACGACCGAGCCGTTGGCGACCTGGGGCAGCCACCGTTGTTGCTGTGCTGGGGTGCCGTGGGTCAGGGCATTGCCGGCCAGGATGCAGTGCACGTCGAAGACCGCCGCGATGCTGCTGGAGTAGTGGGCCAGTTCCTCGATAGCGACGGCGGTCGCCGTGACCGGGTGCGCGAGGCCGTCCCCGCCGACCTCGGCGGCGAAGGGCACCCGGAACAGACCGGCGGAGGCAAGGCCGTCGAAGACGTCCTGCGGGAAGCCGTCGACGCGCTCATCCCCGTTCGCGATCCGGCGTGCGGCGGGGGCGACGACGTCGGCAGCAATCTTTCGCACGCGGTCGCGGAGCTCCCGGGTCTCCGCGGGGGAGAGGAGGTCGTGGTAGAGCCGGTCCGCCTGACGGGTGGGGTTCTGTGTGGCAGGCATGGTTGTCTTCCTTGCAAGGGGCAGCCGCGAATGGCGGGCACGAAGATGTCGGGGAGCGGCCGCCGGCGCGGGCGGCTGAAGAATGCGGTGCGCGTCGGACCGTCAGCGCACCGGGCGGGTCAGGCTCGCCAGAACCTGCTCCGCGGCCCGCTCGCCCGACGAGGCCGCGTCGGCGAGTGAGGGCATGTCGAGCTGGTAGTCGCCGGCCAGGTGGACGGGGCCGAGGTGTTGGCGCAGCGTCGGCAGCGAGGCACGTCCGCCGGGTGGCCAGAACGGCACGACCCGGGGGTGACGTCGGACGATCCCCTCGTCGAGCTTCCCCTCGAGCTCGGGGTAGAGCGAGAGGAGGTCAGCGGTGAATCGAGTAACGATCTCCTCATCGGTGAGCTCGAACAGGCTGTCGGCCGCCGCGCCGCCCGCAAAGCAGGCCAGCGCGCCACCCGGCTTCCGTGGGCCAGGACCGCGCAGGGCCGCGGCATGGTTGAACATCGCCTGGAACGACAGCTGCGGCGTCGACACAGCGATGTAATCGTCCCACCGCTGCGGGCCCTCCTCGCGAGTGAAGAAGCCCACCACCACGTACCGGCCGTAGTGAATGTCCTCGAACGCCGCCCGATACCCGGATGGGAGGCCGGGCATGAGCTTCACAGCCACGTCGCTGGGCACGGCCACGATCGCACGGCGGGCGCGAATCCGCGCAGGTCCGTTCTCGTCCTCGTAGTCGACGACGACGCCGTCCTCGGTCCACTCCACCGACCTCACCGGCGAGTTCAGCCGCAGTCGATCGCCGAGGTCGGCGGCCACGATGTCGGTGAGGGTCTGGTTTCCCCCTTCCGGTAGGGAGAAGTTCGGAACCTTTGCCGGGTCCGTCAGGAGTATCCCCATCGAGATCGCGAACTGGGTCGCCGCCGTCTCCTCCGGCTCGCACCCCATCCACTGCCCGGACCAGGACCGCACCATGGCCCGCGCGACTTCGGAGCGAACGCCGCGAAGCACGTACGACGCAGGGCGAGCATCCAGTGCCGCCCGGACCCGCTTCGCCAGGGAATTGTCGGGGTACATCGCCAGGAACGGTACGGCCGCGAGAATGCGAGCGCCGACAGCCGCCAGTCCGACCCGGTCCATGAAGGACATCCGGGAGCGCAGCATCAGGCCGAACGGATTTGAGGTGTCGACCTGCTTTCCGTGGAGCGCGAGGGCCACCTTCTTGCCCGCCAGCGTCCCCATGGGGATCCGGTGGCGTTCGAGGGCTTCGATCAGGGTGCCGGTCCCCTCGGTGAACTGGGTTCCGAGGTTGATCCAGTAGTCGCCCTGGCGAACCGACTCCACGCGTCCCCCGGCTCGATCGGTGGCTTCGAGCACGACGACGTCCCGATCGGACAGGGTGGTCGCCGCCATCAACCCCGCTATGCCGGCACCGACCACGACGATCTCGCACGCCTCTTCACGTACGTCTCTCGATGTGTCCATAGCTGCATCAACTTCCGTTCTCGATTGCGCCTGCAGGGACGACGCCCGTCCCTCGGGCACGAGTAGCGACGATGGGTTCGGCCAGTACCTCGGCGCGGCCGGTCTCGTCCAAGGAACGGCAGATGATGCGCAGTTCGAACTCGACCGTTCGGCTCCGGTTGCCCCTGGACGCGAGGCGTGCCTCTGCTTCGATGACGTCTCCGCCGCGGATCGGCGCGAGGAACTCGACCGAGGAGTACCCGGCAAAGAGGCTCTCGTGGCCGTCGACGGCGATCGCCAGGTGTGTTCCGGCGTCACCGAACAACTTCAGGCTGAACGCACCGTCGACGAGGTTGCCGGCGTAGTGGGCATCGGAGTGGGCGACGTACCGCTGGTGGACGACCTTCACGCGATCTCCTCGTCGATGCGGCCGATCCCGGGGGCAACGGCCTGTTCGCCGATCCTGACGCCGGGGTAGCCGCGCTTGGCGATCTCGTTGCACATGCGGCGGTACTTGCCGACGCCGCCGACGTAGCCGAGGAAGGTGGCCGGCTTGCCGGTCACGTTGGAGCCGCGGTACCAGGAGTCGGTGGACGCATAGAGCGTCTGGCTGACCGTGGCCTCGGTGATGCTCACCCAGTCGTCCTGGGCCTCGGCGGTGGGTTCGATGACATCGCTGCCTTCGGCCCTGGCATGGGTGATCAGGTCGGCGATCCAGTCGACCGCCTGCTCGATCGTCACAATCACGTTGCTCGCGAGTGCGGGGCTCTGGGGGCCGCCGATCATGAAGAAGTTGGGGAATCCGGCGGTCATGATGCCCAGGTAGGTGCGCACGCCGTCACTCCATGCATCCTGGAGCCTGCCTGCCTCCGGCGTCGTGACGTTGAGTGCGAACAGGGGGCCGGTGAACGCATCGAAACCGATCGCGAGAACGACGGCGTCAACCTCGTAGGAGCCGCCCTCGGTGACGATGCTGTCGGAGGTCATGGTCGTGATCGGCTCATCACGCAGCGAAACGAGCGAGACGTTCGGACGATTGAACGTCTCGTAGAAGTCGGTTCCGAAGCAGCTGCGCTTGGCGCCCAGCGGATGGAACCGGGGTTCCAGGAGGGCCGCGGTCCGCGGATCATGGACGATCTCACGGATCTTCTGACGCATGAAGTCCGCCGCGGTCTTGTTGGCCTTCAGGTCGGTGAGGAGGTCGGCGAACTCCGCGCCGACGCCGAGAAACCCGCTGCGCTCGTAGGCCCGCTCGTAGCGCTCCTGACGCTCCTCGTCGGAGACGTCGAAGGCGCGGTCGGTCACCGGGCGGTCCGGGATGCCGCCGGGGGACTGCCGGCACTCCTCGCGGACGGCGGGGTACTTGCTCTTGATCTCAGCGACTGTCTCCGCGGGCACCGGGGCGTTGCGGGCGGGGAAGACGTAGTTGGGGGTCCGCTGGAATACGGTCAGATGGTCGGCCACCTCGGCGATGAGCGGGATGCACTGCACGCCGGACGACCCTGTGCCGATGACGGCGACCCGCTTGCCGGCGAGGGCGTCGAGCGAGACGGTCCAGCGGCTCGTCGACACCGTCAGCCCGGTGAAGTTCTCCAGGCCGGGCACGTCGAATTCCTTCGGCGTCGACAGACCGCCCGAGCCGGCCAGGAGGTAGCGACCACGGCGGGTGTCGCCTGAGTCGAGGGTCAGCTCCCAGAGGTGCTCATCGGGAAGCCAGTTCGCTGCGATGACCTTGGTGTTGAACCGGAAGTGCCGACGGAGATCGAAGCGGTCGGCGACGTGGTTGATATAGCTCAGGATCTCTGCCTGCGGGGCGAAGCGCTCGCTCCAGGTCCACTCCTGCTGGAGCTCCTCGCTGAACGAGTACGAGTAGTAGAGGCTTTCGACGTCGCACCGGGCGCCGGGATAGGTGTTCCAGTACCAGGTGCCGCCGACGTCGGGGGCGGTCTCGTACCCGGCGAACGTCCAGTCCTGCTCGGCCGCCTTATAGGCGGCGTACAGGCCGGAGAACCCGGCGCCGACGCACAGGACGTCGACGACCGGGGCGGTGGAGGAGGTGTCAGTCATGGTCTCTGCCTTCTCGTGGTCCAAGGGGGCGGATGGACGGCACGAAGGTGGTCATGTGTCTATGTCATTTGACTAAGAAGTCGTTTGACCAAGAAGGTAGCCATGGCCGTGACCTTCGTCAATGCCCGGTGGCTATCAAGGAGTCGAGGCTGACGTGGCGCGAGTGGTGGCGATGCCTCGCAGGTGGCGGACCATGTCGTCGATCGCCGCGTCGGTCTTGGCGAAGACGCCGACCTCGGTGAAGAAGCCGTGGAACACGCCCGAGTGGCGAATGCACGTGGTGGGTACGCCGTCGTGTTGCAGTCGTTCGGCGTATGCCTCGGCGTCGTCACGCAGCGGGTCGACCTCGGCGGTGAGGACCAGGGCCGGCGGCAATCCATGCAGGGACGCCGCCTTCATGGGAGCTGCGTACTGATCGACGCCGCCCTGGTGGTCCGGGCCGATGTACTGCTCCCAGAACCAACGGGCATCGGCTGCAGTCAACAGGGGTGCGTCGGCGAACCGGGTCCACGACGGCGTGGAGAACCGGTCGTCGACCGCGGGGTAGACGAGGACCTGCGACACGGGGAGCGGGAGTCCGCGATCCCGGAGGTGGAGGCAGAGCGCGGCGGCGAGGTTGCCGCCCGCGGAGTCGCCGCCGACGGCGATCATGTCCGGATCGATGCCCGCATCGAGGGCCGACTCGCGGAGCCAGGCCAGCGTGTCGAGCGCGTCCTCGAGGGCCGCCGGGTACGGGTGCTCCGGGGAGAGCCGGTACTCCAGGGAGAGCACTGCCCATCCGGACCGAGCGGCGATGGCGCGGCAGACCTCGTCGACTCCGTCGAGGGTTCCGAGAACGAATCCGCCGCCGTGGAGATACAGCAGCGTCGGCCGCAGGCCCTCGTCCGGCGAGCCGGGTGGGTGGTAGAGGCGCGCGCGGAGTGGTCCGGAGCGAGTACGGACGGTCACCTCGTCGACTCGGTCGAGGGGCGTCAGTGGACGGTCGGACGGCGTGCTCGCCAAGAGCTCGCGCGCCGCCTGGGCTCCGAGCTCGCGGAGGGGCGTCGTCAGTACGTCTGCGATGGCCTGGGCTGCGAGCTGGGCGTCGGTGTCGAGGCGTTCCCAGTGCGGGGGGAGCGGTCTGTTCATGCCATGGCCTTTCCGGACGGCGTGGAAACCGGGTGTTGACAGCGTGTGACCCGTACCTCAACATCATAGTCATCCGTTTCAGTCATGTGACTAAGTAACCTCGGATTTGTTCGAGCCAGTGCGGCGTCATCACGTGACGCGTGGCTCGTGAAGTCGAAAGGACCGAAGGATGACCGGAACCATGACGGCCCTGACGTCGACGTCTGCGGGTGGCGCAGACATCGACGTCAGGATCGAGGACGACGCGAGCCCCGTCGTGCGATTGATCGCCCGTACGCTGCGTGACTCGGCTCGGGCCGGGCATGCCGTCGACGCTCTGACCAGGTCCGCCGGCACCGTGGCGATGCGCTCTCACGACACGCCCCAGGCCGCGACGATCACCTTCGGTGACGACGGGATCGACGTGGCCAGCGGCGTGCCGGCCGAATCGGACGCCGCTGTCACGGTCGACCTCAACGCGCGCTTCACGCCGACGGCGGAGCCCTCCGGTGACGCCGACCTGGCCGGGGGAGTCCTGCGGGCGCTCACGCCGCCGCTGCCCGAGTGGCGGGATGCCGCTCAGCGGTTCTGGGACGCGACACGCTCGCTGCCGGGCATCCCCGACGTACTGATCGCGGTCACCGAAGGGCCCGAGGGCCTGGAGCAGGCCGTGCTCGGCGACGGCGCCACGCAGTACCTGATCGCCGGGGCTCCCGAGACGCTCGCCGGCGTGTTCTCCGGCGCGGACGACCTCATGGCCGTCCTGGCCTCGGGTGCCCTGGGGATCCAGGGCACCCTGTCCCAGCTGTCGGTGATGACCGGCGCCTCCTGGAAGGTTCGTTACGATGTCTGAACTCAGCACCGCCGCCACGAGCGCGTCGCTCCGCGGCTCCGGCGCGCGAACCGTCCGGCTCGAGGCGACGAACCACGAGGGATGTCTTCTCGGCAAGAACGTCTCGCCCAAGAAGTTCGCCGCGGGCAAGGACGCCGGTTTTGCCTTCGCGGATCTCCTGTTCGGCCTCGACCTCGGCAACGTTCCCGTCTTCGGTTCCGCCTACCCCGCCTGGCGTGGCCACCTCGACGACGTCTACCTCCGTCCCGACATGTCGACCCTTGTCGAGTGGAAGCCGGGCCTGGACTCGGTGATCGGCGACTACTGGCTCAAGGACGGCACGCCGGTCCCGATCTGCCCGCGCAACCTCGTGCGGAAGATGACCGAGCGGCTGGCAGGCCACGGATTCACCGCGACCGTTGCGGTCGAGATCGAGGCGACCGTCTTCGAGGAGTCGATCCACGAGGCGCGCGCCCGCGGGTACCGCGACCTGACCCCCTTGGGCGGCAGCGCGGGCACGGCGTACCACCTCGCCAAGTCGAAGGACTGGACCGACTACATGAACGCCGTGGCCGACCGCCTCGACGAGGTCGGCATCGAGTGGGAGGCATGGAGCGACGAGGACGCCGCCGGTCAGATCGAGCTCAACCTCGCACCGGGCGACCCGATCAAGGTCGCCGACGCCTGGGCACGGACCCGCCAGATCATGCGCGAGGTCGCCTTCGAGCGTGGGCACAGCGTGACCTTCATGGCCAAGCCCACCGCCGGTTACGGCCAGGCATCCCACATCAACCTCTCCCTGCAGCACGACGGCGACAACGCCTTCTACGCCGAGGACGGACCGTCGGCCACGATGCTGCACGCCATCGGCGGGCTGCTGGCGACGATGGAGGGCAACACGTCGATCGTGCTGCCGCAGATCACGTCGTACCGGCGGCTGGTCGACCTCAGTGGGCCGCCGGTCACCATCAGTTGGGGGATCAGCAACAAGACCGCCGCGGTGCGCGCCGTCTGCGGACACCCCGAGTACTCCCGCCTCGAGTACCGCCTCCCGGGCGCGGACGCGAACCTCTACCTCGCGCTCGCGGGCGTGCTGGCCGGCGTCATCGCCGGTATCGAGCGGAAGATCGACCCGCCCGAGCAGGTCACCGACATGGCGTGGTGTCTGCCACCGGGCCTGGGCGTCGACCGGATCCCGGACACCATCACAAAGGCCGCGGCGGCCCTGGACGCCGACCCGATCCTGCGCGAACTCCTCGGCGGCGAGTTCGTCGACTACTGGATCGCGTCGCGCAAGTGGGAGTGGATGCAGTTCCACACCGCAGGCGGCGACCCGTTCGCCGAGCTCTCGCAGTGGGAGTCGGTTCGCTACTTCGAACTGCCGTGAGTACGCGTGAGGAGGCCGTGACGGTGCGGCCGCTGATCGGCATCACCGGACGGCGGTACCGGCTGGAACTGCTCAAGGGATCCGACGAGAGGTACGGCGACCGTTGCACCGACAGCTACATGTCGGACTTCGCAAGCCGCATCGCGCAGGGCGGCGGACTTCCGGTGCACCTGTCGTACGACACCGACGCGACGGAAATCTGCCGGTGGCTGTCCGGTGTGGTGATCACCGGGGGACAGGATGTCCATCCGGCGTGCTGGGGCGGCGACACGACAGTGGCTCGCGACATCGATCCGCGGATGGACCCGATGGCCCACGACGTGGCCCGGGACGAGTACGAGATCGAGCTCGTCCGAGCCGCGCTGGAGCGGGGGATACCCGTGCTGGGTGTGTGCCGCGGCATGCAGGTGCTCAACGTTGCCCTTGGCGGCACGCTCATCGCCGATCTTCCGCCCGGCTCCGTGAGCCACCTCTCGACAGAGGCTGCGCCGACCGACGGCACCGCTGACCACCTCGTGACCTTCGAGCAGGGCTCGATCGCCGCCGACCTGTTCGGCGAGCACGCGCTGACCAACTCCTGGCACCACCAGGCCGTCGACCGCTGCGGCGCCGGGCTGGTCGTGACCGGGCGGACCAGTGACGGCGTGGTCGAGTCGGTGGAGCTCCCAGGGGCTCCGGTGCTCGGAGTCCAGTGGCACCCGGAGTGGATGAAGAGCGCGGACCCGGCGATGACGTGGATCGTGCAGGCCGCAGCGGAGCTGCTCGCGGCCCGCTGCGGTGAAGAGATGCAGAGGATGCGATGACTGAGAACATGGCAGCCGAGCGAGCCGGTCGCACCCGCTCGCGCCCCCTGCCGGTCGTGCAGCCCGACCAGATCGGCGCGGACCCCACC
>NZ_NHSG01000104.1:0-24017 GCF_020024005.1 Streptomyces purpurogeneiscleroticus | reverse complement strand
ATGCAGCCCGCACCCGCGCCCTACATCCCGCAGCAGGCCGCCGGCCCGCAGGGATACCCGGGCCAGCAGCAGCCGCGGCGCCCGATGAGCACGGGGTACGAAGCGATGCGCCCGGCGGCCCCGGTCGCGCCGCGCCCCGCTCCGTACGAGGATCCGTACGGCCGCCCGCAGCACCCGCGGGGCTACTGACCCGCCCGGTCGGCCAACTGTCCGACCGCCCGGTCAAATGTCCGACCCTGCTGGCAGGATGGGCACATGCCGAACTCGCGCCTCCGTGCCCTCCAGCTGTACCCGGTGAAGTCTCTAGCGGGGACCTCCCCCGGCTCGGCCGCCGTGGAGCCATGGGGCCTGGCCGGGGACCGGCGCTGGCTGCTGGTCGACGAGGAGCGGCGGCATGTCACGCAGCGGTCCCGGCCGCGGCTGGCCCTGGCCGTCGCGGAGGCGCGGCCCGACGGGGGAATCGGGCTCAGCGCGCCGGGGATGCAGGACCTGTCCGTGGAGGTTCCTGCCCCCGGCACGACCGTGCCGGTGCAGGTCTGGCGGGACAAGGTGGACGCCGTGCCCGCGTCCGCGGAGGCCGCAGAGTGGTTCAGCACATATCTGGGCGCCGAGGTCACGCTCGTTCACATGGACGACCCTGCTGTGCGCCGGTCCGTGCGCCAGGACTATGCGCGCCCCAGCGACACGGTGAGCTTCGCCGACGCCTTCCCGCTGCTGCTCACGACGTCGTCCTCGCTGGACGCGCTCAACTCCCTGATCGCCCAGGGCGACCACGCCGACGAGGGCCCGCTGCCCATGGACCGCTTCCGGCCGAACGTCGTCATCGAGGGCACGGCCCCGTGGGCCGAGGACGACTGGCAGCGGGTGCGGATCGGCGAGATCACCTTCCGGGTCGCCAAGCCCTCCGGCCGCTGCGTGGTGACCACCACCGACCAGCGCACCGCCGAGCGCGGCAAGGAGCCGCTGCGCACGCTGGCCCGCCACCGCCGCTTCGGCGACGACCTGGTGTTCGGGCAGAACCTCATACCCGAGTCGCGCGGCACGCTCCGTGCCGGCGACCCCTTCGAGGTCCTGAGCTGACGTCAGCCCGTGTTCTTACCCAGCCGCCACCCCATTTCCGCGGTTTCCGTACACCGCGGCGCACCGCCCCCGCCGGCCCGGCGGTGCTGCCCTCGACCAGCGCGTTGCGGGGGCCTGTCCAGGCTGCATATGGTGACCGTATTGCGGTGGCGACAGGGAGATTCACGTGCCCATTCCTGCCGGGGACTCGGCGCGCGATCGCGTCATCCCGGTGCATCAGATGCGCCCCGGCGATCACGCTTTCGTCAGTTACGACGACGACGAGATCCGCTGGGACGTTCTGACGGCTTTCACTCGGCTCGGCCTGGCCCGTGGCGAGCGGGTGATCGTCTTTCCGCGTCCCGGGCTGCCCGAGGAAGAGGTGCTGGCGCGACTGGACTTCCCCAACCGCACGACGGCGACGGCCCGCATCAGGGGCCAGTTGGTGCTCAGCAGCATGCGCCGGCTCATCAGCCCCGATCCGGCCTTCACGGCCGACCGGCAGTGGAGCCGGCTGCGCGAGGAGACGGCGCAGGCCGTCGCGGAGGGGTACACGGGCCTGCGGGCGTTCATCGACATGCACTGGGTGCCGGAACTCGGCGCGGACGTGCACACGATGATGCACCGCGAGTCGAACGCCGACGAGCTCTTCAAGGGCCGCCCGTACAGCGAGATCTGCGCGTACGACCGACGCTGGTTCGCGCCGGAGGTGCTGACCGCCATGGCTGAGGCGCACCCCCGTAACCTCCTCGAACAGCTCGGCGCGCTGCATACGGAGCGGACCCCGGACGGCGCGCTGTGCTTCGTCGGCGAGGCCGACACCGCGACGAAGCGGCTTTTCCTCACTTCCCTGGAGCTCGCCCTGGCGCAGGGCGCGGCTGCGGGCCGGCTCACCCTGGACCTGAGCCGGCTGCACTTCCTGTCGGTCGGCTGCGCCACCGGCCTCCTCACGCTCGTCCAGGAGGCGAACAGCCTCTCCCGGGTCGAGGTCCGGGCCGATCCGGTACAGCTCCGCACGCTCCAGCGGCTTGGAGCGGCTTCGATTTCGCGGCTGACGCTGTCGGAGGTGACGCGACCGTGCTGATCCCCGAGTCCGCTCGCTCTCAGAGCGCCGGCGACGAACCGAGTGTCAAGTACCTACTGCAGCGGCGCTTCACCGCCCGGCTGCTCCCGCAGGTGCGGCTGCTCGTCGAGGAGTGCGCGGCCCGTGAGGGCCTGGCCGAGCCGCGGCGCGGGGAGTTCGTGCTGGCGGTGGACGAGGTGGCCGGTAACGCCGTCGAGCACGCGGGCGGCAGCGGCCGGCTGGTCCTGCGCCGGGTCGGCGATGAACTGGAGTGCCTGGTCATCGATTCGGGCCCGGGCTTCACGGAGGCCGTCATCCCCGAGCTGCTGCCGGGCCTGGACGGTGCGCCCACGGGGCGCGGGCTGTGGATGGCGCGGCTGGTCGCCGACCGGCTGTCGATCGCCGCGGGCACGGCGGCCGGCGCGGTGGTCACACTGGCGGTAAGGGTTCACTGAAACACCCCCGCGAAAGCCCCTGGACGGCCGCTGGACGCTCTTGAGCGGCTTCCGGCACCCACGGGCGCCCCGCGCGCGCCTGCGGCCCTCTCGCGGCCCCTCCGCCGCACGCCCGCCACCCACGTCCACCACCCATGGCGGCGATAGAGTGGCGGTCCGTACGAGTCCGTGATTTTGCTCGCTCTTCATGAACACCGCGCATGAAGGGCCCGGAATGAGGTAGTTACGGACGCGGAAGGGGGTGCCGGACCGTGCGAGCGATGAGTGGACTGTGGCGTTGGCGGCGCAATCCGCTGCGGCGCAGGACCGATCTCGCCGAGGCGTGGCTGGCGCTGGGCGCCGCCCTCCTGATCGTGTTCGGGGCCTCGGCGGCCGGCTGGACGACCGCCCGCACCGCCGGCGACACGCTTCTGGAGACCGTACGGACCCAGCACGCCCAACGGCACCTGGTGCGGGTGCAGGTGGACCGGCTGCTGCCGCATCCCCCCGTGGACCCCGACCCCGAGACGGCCACCCAGCGCGACGCGCACCGCAAGGTTCTGGCCAACTGGCGAGGCGTGGACGGCAGCCGGCACATCGGGGTCGTCGCGGCGCCGCGTCCGGTGGTGCCCGGCGACCGCTTCCGGATCTGGACCGACGGCCGCGGCCGGGTCATGCCCCGCCCGATGGACGTCACGACAGCGAACTCCCATGCAGTGCTCGCCGGCCTGGGCGCGGCGGCACTGGCCGGCGCCACGGTCGAGGGCTGCCGCAGGCTGGTGCTGTGGCGGCTGATGCACCACCGCTACCGCCGCTGGGACGAGGCGTGGGAGCGCGCGGGCCAGGACTGGGGACGGGCCGGCGCCGGCAGCTGAGCACGCGCCGCCCGCAGGGTGCGGAGTGCGTCACCGTCTGTAGGACGAGGTGGCGACCACGTCAACTGCCGTACGCCGAGCGCGCTACGGTGGTGCAGCCAGCCGCTCGGCTGGGGCCTGCGCAGCCCGTACGCGGACATATCCGCGCGTACCACCGCGGGCCGGAGAACAGCCGCACGAGGTGGGGGCACGACATCGCCATGGCACAGGGCTCGGTCCAGGTCACGCACTCCGGGACGTCGCGCTGGCGGCGTCGCACAGGGGAGTACAGCTCCCTGGCCGCCGCCCTCGAAGCAGCCGGGGACGGCGATGTGCTGACCGTCGCGGCGGGCACGTACCGGGAGAACCTCGTGCTGTGCCGGGCGGTGACGCTGCGCGGGCCCGACGGGGCGCGCGGCTCGGTGCGGATCGCGCCCGCCGACGGCGTGGCGCTGACCGTACGGGCCTCGGCGACCCTCCAGGACCTGCACGTGGAGGCGCAGGACTCGGCGGCGCCCGCCCTCCTGGTGGAGGACGGCGCACCGGAGCTCACGGGGCTGCGCGTGGTGACGCGGTCCGCGACCGGCATCGAGGTGCGCGGCGGCGCCCGGCCCACGGTGCGGCGCTGCACGGTCGACAATCCGGGCGGCGTGGGCATCAGCGTGCTGGACGGGGCGGGCGGCGTCTTCGAGGACTGCGAGGTACTGGCTGCCGGGCAGACAGGCGTGGCGGTGCGCGGCGGGGCGCATCCGCGGCTGGAGCGCTGCCGGGTGCACCACACGAGCGGCGCCGGCCTGGCGGTGAACGGCGAGGGCAGCGCGGTCGAGGCGGTCGGCTGCGAGCTGTACGAGATCAAGGGCGCGGGCGTGCAGGTCGCCTCGCGCGCCACTGGACACCTCACCGACTGCACGGTGCACCGCACTTCGGCGGACGGCGTCACCCTGGACACGGACGCGGTGCTCACGGTCGCCGACTGCGACATCCACGACATACCTGAGAACGCGCTGGACCTGCGGTCGCGTTCGGTGCTGACGCTGACCCGCAGCCGGGTGCGGCACTTCGGGCGCAACGGCCTGTCCGTATGGGACCCGGGCACACGGGTGGACGCCAACCAGTGCGAGATCCACGACAGTACGGGCGACTACCCGGCGGTGTGGGTGAGCGACGGCGCAACGGCGGTGCTGGACTCGACCAGGGTGCACGACGTGCCGGACGCACTCTTCGTGCTGGACCGCGGCTCACGCGCCGATGTGGTCGACTCCGATCTCGCGCAGGTACGGAACACCGCCGTTTCGGTCAGCGACGGTGCGACCGTACAGCTCGACGACTGCCGCATCCGGGAGGCCGCGACCGGCGCGTGGTTCCGCGACCACGGCAGCGGCGGCACGCTCTCGGGCTGCACGATCGAGGACACCCAGACGGGCGTGATCGTCACCAAGGGCGCCGACCCGAACATCGAGCGGTGCACGGTCAGCACACCGGCCGAAGCGGGCTTCTACGTGTCAGCGGAGGGCCGCGGCACCTTCCACAACTGCCGCGTCACGGGCAGTTCCGGCTACGGCTTCCATGTGATCGACGGCTGCCGTACGACGCTGACGCGGTGCCGTACGGAGCGGTGCGCGCGCGGCGGGTACGAGTTCGCCGAGGACGGGCCGACGGCGGTGGACTGCACCAGCGACGAGAGCCGGGTGACCCAGCCGGCGGCCGCGGCGGTGCCGTCCGGCGTGCCCTCGCCGACGGCCGCTGTGGCGCCTGTGACGGCCGCGCAGCCCGCGGGCACGGCCGGCCTGCTGGGCGGCGCCCCCGCGGCGCCCACGGCGCCGCAGACGCCCGCCGAGCCGGTCCCGGACACCCGGCCCTCGGAGGAGGTCCTGGGCGAACTGGACACGCTCGTCGGCCTGGACAGCGTCAAGCGCGAGGTGCGCAGCCTGATCAACATGATCGAGGTGGGGCGGCGCAGGCAGCAGGCGGGCCTGAAGGCCGCGTCGGTCCGCCGCCACCTGGTCTTCACCGGCTCCCCCGGCACGGGCAAGACCACCGTCGCGCGGCTGTACGGCGAGATCCTGGCATCGCTGGGCGTACTGGAGCGCGGCCACCTCGTGGAGGTCTCCCGGGTGGACCTGGTCGGCGAGCACATCGGGTCGACGGCCATCCGTACTCAGGAGGCGTTCGACCGGGCGCGCGGCGGGGTGCTCTTCATCGACGAGGCGTACGCGCTGTCCCCGGAGGACTCCGGGCGCGACTTCGGGCGCGAGGCGATCGACACCCTGGTCAAGCTGATGGAGGACCACCGGGAGGCGGTGGTGGTCATCGTGGCGGGCTACACCGCCGAGATGGAGCGCTTTCTCGCGGTCAACCCCGGTGTCGCCTCCCGCTTCTCGCGGACCATCAAGTTCGGCGACTACGACCCCGAGGAGCTGCTGCGGATCGTCGGGCAGCAGGCCGAGGAGCAGGAGTACCACCTCGCCGACGGCACCTCCGAAGCGCTGCTGAAGTACTTCACCGCGCTCCCGAAGGGGCCGTCGTTCGGCAACGGGCGCACCGCCCGGCAGACGTTCGAGGCAATGGTCGAACGGCACGCGGGCCGGGTGTCGCAGCTCCCCGACCCGAGTACCGACGACCTCACGCACCTCTACTCCGAGGACCTGCCGGCGCTGCCCTGAGAAGCGGCGGGCCGCTCCCCCGGGCCGGCGTCCCGCTCGGCGTCCGGCTCGCCGGGCTGCTGCGGTATCCCGGGCGCCAGATGGGCGAGGAGTTCGGCGCGGGCCGTCCCGAACTCCGGGTCGGCCTGGTAGTCGCCGTGCCCGAGGGTCTGGGCGGGCAGTGGGTGCTGGAGGGTGCGTCCGAAGACCAGCGGGTCGCGCAGCGGCCCCCGGTCGATCGCCGCGCCGTCCTCACAGGTGAGGCGGACCGGGCCGCCGATGGGGTCGGTGAACCGCCACAGGTTGCGCCAGGCGTCCATCTCGCGGTGCAGTCCGGTGAGCGCGGCGGGCCCGAAGAACGCCGGGAACCAGCGTCCGTAGAGCCGCTCCAGCGGCGACCCGTACGTGAGCAGCGCGACCCGGCTGCGTGTCACCGGGTCCAGCTGCCAGACGGCGGCGGCCGCGAGGACGCTGCCCTGGGAGTGCCCGGAGAGGACCAGCCGCCCGTCGTGGGTCTCGGTCCAGGTGGCCATCCGCCAGGTCAGGTCCGGGACGGCCCGCTCGGCGTAGCACGGGGGCGCGAAGGGGTGCGCGGCGCGCGGCCAGAAGGTGCCGACGTCCCAGAGGATGCCGATGGTGCGGCGGGCCGAGGCGTCCTTGTAGGCGCGGCGTCCCATGGCGAGCAGGAGGACGACGCCGGCGCCCATCAGCCAGGAGCCGAGCGCCTGTGCCGTCTCGGCGACGGCGTCCACGAAGGCGGGCGCGCCGTCCAGCGCCCGGCCGGGCGGCAGGCCCGTGAGCCGGGCACCGAGCACCGCGCCCGTACCGAGCACGAAGGTGACGGCCGTGATCACGCCGATCAGCACCGGCGCCCGGTCGGTGAGCCCCGCGCGCGCGATGGTGCCCGCGATCCCCTTGGTGCGCTGCGCGTCGGGCTTCTCCTCGTTCTCGTACAGCCCGGGGATGTCGGGGACGACCTCGCGGCGGACGGCGAGCACCTGGAAGCCGGCCGCCACGACCAGCAACAGGACGACGATCAGCAGCACCGGGATGACCGATGCCTGCCAGGAGAGCAGGACGGGCGGGCCGGCCATCGGGGCGTGCGCGTCGCCCGGGGTCGCGCCGCGGTCCAGCCAGTCCGCGGTGCGCTGCGCCACTCCCCCGGTGAGCACGCCGCCCAGCGCGCAGGCCAGCAGCGCCACGGAGGCGCCGGCCAGGCCCGCGAGGGCGGTGCGCTCCGTGCCCCGCGCGGCACGCTGGAGCACCCCGGCGGTCAGCAGCAGCCCGACGACCAGCGCGCCCTGAAGAACGGCGACGATCCCGAAGGCACCGGAACCCGGGAGGTGACCGGCGGAGGTCCAGCCGGGGCGCGCCCAGGCGGTGTGCACGGCGATCAGGGCCAGCGCGGCGAGCGCGGCGTACGGAAGGCACCTGACGACCGGCCGGTCGGTCTCCACGTCGGGCTCCGCCTCGCTGCGCGCGGTGCGGCAGACGATGACCACGCTGAGCACCGCGAGGACGGCGACCAGCGCGGCCAGTGCGTACCCGGTCCAGCGCAGCCACACGTCGGCGCCCGGCCGGCTGTCGGCGTCGTGCGCGGTCAGGAGCAGCGCGGTGGCGATGGTGAGCAGCCCCGCCGCGGCGTGCGCGGAGCGCAGCCGGGCGACGACCCGGCGGCCGTACCAGAAGCCGTCCAGGCACAGCGTGGGGCGCTCGGAGGGCGGTGTGTCGCGGGAGGTGCCGGGGCGGCGCGGCGGCGGGGAGGCGGACTCGTACGCGCTCCAGGTGCGGTGCGAGAGCCACCACAGCAGGCCCACGAGGAGCAGCGGAAAGGCGCTCGCGACCACGAGGCGGCGGCCCGGCAGGCTCCACCAGCCGTCGTGCGCGGTGCTGAGGAAACCGAGCCAGGAGCGGTCCGCCGAGCACGAGAGGCTGCCCGCGCACTGCCAGGCGAGCAGGTCCAGGGCCACCTCGCAGGCCCCGGCGGCCAGCAGCACCGTGAGGGTGAGCGCGAGGATGCGTACGAGGACGTCGTAGAGGCGCTGGGCAGGGTGGCCGCGCGGGGCAGCGGGACGCATCCAGTGCGCGAGGTTCGCCACCATGAAGGGCAGCAGGATCAGCCAGAGGGCGCGGCTGCCGTTGCCCGAGGTGAGGTTGGACCAGCAGTACGCCTCGCGGACCGGCTCCTCGGGGTCGCCGTCGCGCTCGTCGGCGGGGCGCTCCTCGGCGTCCGCGTCGGTGGCGCGGCGGTAGATGGCGGCGGTGTCGTCACCGGTGACGCGCACGACCCGGGGGTCGTCGAGCATCTCCGCGGGTGTGGTGCCGCCGACACCGTGAACCAGCAGTTCGAGGGAGATCCGGCCTGGTCTGTGCGCGGCGGCGTCCTCGTCCCCGCTGGGGTCCGTTGTGTCTGCGGGCGCGGACCGGTACGTAGTGTCCACTGTGCTTCCCCCGATGTCCGTACTTCGATGTGCGTCCCGGATTCTTTCTTGCCCGCCGGAGCGCCGCATTCACCTCATCCGGTCCGGGCAGTCACTGTCAGTGCCTCGTGCGAGGATGTCCCCGAACAGCAGCGCTTTCGTGACCTGGGGCGCGCGGTGAGCCGGGACGAAGGGACAGGCCGGGTGAGTGACAACCAGAACCTCCTCGCCGAGCAGCGGCGTGCCCTGATCCTCGATGAGGTGCGGCGGCGCGGCGGCGTCCGCGTCAATGAGCTGACCCGCAAGCTGAGTGTCTCGGACATGACGGTCCGTCGGGACCTGGACGCGCTGGCCCGCCAGGGTGTCGTGGAGAAGGTGCACGGCGGCGCCGTCCCCGTGAGCGAGCCGAGCGCGCACGAACCGGGGTTCGAGGCGAAGTCCTCTCTGGAGCTGTCGGCGAAGGAGGCCATCGCCGAGGCGGCGGCCCAGATGGCGGCGCCGGGCAGCGCGATCGCGCTGGCGGGCGGCACGACGGCGTTCGCGCTGGCCCATCAGCTGCTGGACGTGCCGGACCTGACCGTGGTGACGAATTCGGTCCGGGTGGCCGATGTGTTCTACGCCGCGCAGCGGGCGGCGGCCGGCGCCGGCGGCCCGCGCCCCGGAGCGGCCACGGTCGTGCTGACCGGCGGCGTGCGGACGCCTTCGGACACGCTGGTCGGCCCGGTGGCCGACGCCGCGATCCGCTCGCTGCACTTCGATGCGCTGTTCCTCGGGGTGCACGGCATATCGGTCGAGGCAGGACTGTCGACGCCGAATCTCGCCGAGGCGGAGACCAACCGCCACTTCGTGCGGTCGGCGCGCCGGGTCGTGGTGGTCGCGGACCACACGAAGTGGGGCACGGTGGGCCTGAGTTCGTTCGCTTCGCTGGACCAGGTGGACGTGCTGGTCACCGACCCCGGTCTGCCGGCGCACGTCCGGGCGGAGTTCGCGGAGTTGCCGCCGCGGCTGGTGGTGGCCGGTGAGCCGGAAGACGACGCAGACATCTGACGAGGCCCCAGCTATGGTGTGCGACGCCGGAATGTTCGACGGTCGGTCCTGACCTCATCACTGTGTGTAGGGGGTGCTCGTCCCATGACGCACCGACTGAGCCCTGTCGGGCTCGACTTCGCCGAGTCCGCGCCGCTGCGGATGGTCTTCGCGGCCGAGATCTCCGCGCCCCCCGAAGCGGTGTACGCCGCGCTCGCGGACGACGTCGGCTCCTGGTGCGCGTGGTTCACCGGGGTCTCACGGATCACCCCGACCGATGGCGGCAAGGGCCGCTCGGTCCGGCTGACGGGCGGCACCCGCTTCCACGAGAGCATCCTGGCCGCCGAGCGCCCGGAGCACTACGCCTACCGCGTCGACGAGACCAACGCGCCGGGCCTGCGCGCCCTGCTGGAGGACTGGCGGCTCACCCCGGCGCCCGGCGGCACGCTCGTGCGCTGGACGTTCGCCGCCGACGGCCCCGCGCCGTTCCGCTCGATGATGCAGCTGAGCCGCCCGATGCTGGGCCGCGCGTTCCGCGACTCGATGCGGCAGCTGGACCGGCGCCTCGTCGGCGTGTGAACGACGCTGCGGCGGCGCCTGAGCGGGCGTGAGCGACGCGCCGGGGCCCGGGCGGCCCGGCCCCGCCGACGAGCCCGCAGCGGGCCTCTCACGCCGGCCAGGTGCCCTCGGCGAGGAAGGTCTGCAGGGTCCGGGCGTACGGCGCGATGTCCAGCCCCTGCTCGGCCAGCCAGGCGTCGGAGTAGTACTTGTCGAGGTAGCGGTCGCCGGGGTCGCACAGGAGGGTGACCACCGAGCCCGTACGGCCCGCGGCAACCATCTCGGAGACGATCTTCAGCGCGCTCCACAGCCCCGTGCCCGTCGAGCCGCCCGCCTTGCGCCCGATGGCGGTCTCCAGCGCCCGTACGGCGGCCACGCTCGCCGCGTCCGGCACCTTCATCATCCGGTCGATCGCGCCGGGCACGAAGCTGGGCTCCATCCGCGGCCGCCCGATGCCCTCGATGCGGGAGGCGGTGCGGCAGTCCGTCTCGGCGTCGCCATTGAGCCAGCCGTCGAAGAAACAGCTGTTCTCCGGGTCGGCGACGCACACACGGGTGTCGCGCTGCATGTAGTGCACGTAGCGGGCGATGGTCGCCGAGGTGCCGCCGGTGCCCGCGGTGGCCACGATCCACGCCGGGTCCGGGTACCGCTCCAGGCGCAGCTGCTGGAAGATCGATTCGGCGATGTTGTTGTTGCCGCGCCAGTCCGTGGCCCGCTCGGCGTAGGTGAACTGGTCCATGTAGTGCCCGCCGGTCTCGGCCGCGAGCCGGGCGGAGACGTCGTACACGGTCCGCGGGTCGGCGACCAGGTGGCAGGTGCCGCCGTGGAACTCGATCAGGCGGGTCTTCTCGCGGCTGGTCGTCGCGGGCATCACCGCGATGAACGGCACCCCGATCAGCTTCGCGAAGTACGCCTCGGACACGGCCGTGGAGCCGCTGGACGCCTCGATGACCGGCTTGCCGGGGCGGATCCAGCCGTTGCACAGCCCGTAGAGGAAGAGGGAGCGGGCGAGGCGGTGCTTCAGGCTGCCGGTGGGGTGCGTCGACTCGTCCTTCAGGTACAGGTCGATGCCCCACTGCTCGGGCAGCGGGAAGCGCAGCAGGTGGGTGTCGGCGCTGCGGTTGGCGTCCGCCTGGACCTTGCGCACGGCTTCCTTGAGCCAGCCGCGGTAATCGGAGTCGGTGCGGTCCACATCAAGGGTCGGCAGGGGCGCGCCTTCGGGGGCCGCCGGGAGATCGCAGGACCGGTCGCCGGCACCCACGAGGCCGTCGTCCCGCCCGTCCGTGTGCTGTGCGGTACTCATCGACGTGCTCCTCGCGGTCGTCCCGGCCCGCCGTGACCGCCGGGCCCAGCTCGATCATAACCATCCTCCACACGCTGCTCACCTGCATAAATGACCCTTTGAGCAACCCCAAGGAGCCCTCGGGGTACAGGTGTTCGCAGGCTCACGACCAGGGGAACTGGTGCCCGGGCCGCGATCCGGGCAGACTTCATGAAGGACGCGGGCCGTTGCCCGCTGCCATGGGTGTGAGGAGGCGGTGCTCCATGAGGGAGCCGGAGTTCAACGCGACCGGTGTGCGCATCGAGCGCTGGCTGCGGTCGCTGACCCGAGCGGGTCAGGTCATCATCAGGGACGGCAGGCTGGCACTGCTGACGAGCTACGGCAAGGAGATCGACAGCGCACCGCTGACGTCGGTCCAGGCCCACCGGCCGCGGTTGCTGGCCCGGGACCGCGCATTCGCCACGCTCAACGGCAATCGCTACTCCCTGACCATGGGCGCCCCCGAGCGCTTCCTGGACGCCGTACGGGCCGCCGGCGCCCGCACCTGACGCCGTGCCGGAGCGGCGGACGATACGCCCGGACGGCCGCGCCTGCGGGCCGTACAGGAGCGCGCGCGGGGACCGTACGGGTCCGCGGGCGGCGGCACTGCGACTGCATTCGGGTGAAGACCGGTGGGACGCGCTGGGGTTGCGGACCCTCTGCGGTTGCGGGAGTACGGACGCGGGCCGACCCTGGACTGACTCGCATCACCAAGAGTCGACCACTGGTGACTCAGGGTGAATGGGACATCGCCGGACCCGGTCCTCGCGTTTCCGTAGCGGCGGGCGCGCCCGGCCTCATCAGGGGAGTCGCGGTCGTGATCAGGCAGCCCAGCAGGCACTGCGCGGTGGAGCTCCAAGCCCTGCCGGCACGCATCGGCCAGATGCGCAGAATCGTATCGGCACAGCTTCGTTACTGGCGTCTCGACGCCTTGATCGACCCCGCGACGCTCGGGGTGACGGAGCTGCTGGCCAACGTCCATCAGCACGCCCTGCCCAGCAAGCAGTGCACGGTCGAACTGTCGGTCCTACTGGATCAGTTGACGGTGTCGGTACGCGATCTCGATCCCCGACTGCCGCGGCCCGCGGCGGCCGGTCCGCTGGATACCGGGGGCCGCGGGCTGACCCTGATCGCGGAGCTGAGCGAGAGCTGGGGCGCCCGTCCGGAGGACACCGGCAAGGTCGTGTGGTTCACGCTCCCGGCGCTCACCCGTGGCCGCGAGGAGCCGGGCCACGCACTCACGTGTCTGCCGGAACCGCCCGAGACGGAGCGCGCCGAAGCGAGCAGCGGAGTGCGCACAGCCGCACGCGGCGCACGAGTGGGCTGAGCGCCCGGTCCCCGAGGGGCCGGGCGCTCAGCCGTCCGTACGCACCACCCGGGCAGCGGGCACGCTCACGTCGCGCCTCCCCTGCCCTTGCCGTGCGTGCCGAACTGCTCGTACAGGACGGAGAGCCGCCGCCAGTACTCGTCCTCGTCGATCTCACCGGACGCGAACCGGTGGCCGAGCACGGAGAGGGGCGACGGGCCGGTACCGGTCTCCGCGGCCGCGCCGGACCGCTGCCAGGGGCCCCGTCCGCGCCATACGGTGCGCCGCAGCAGGGTGACCACGCCGATGACGGCGACCGCCCACAGCAGCGGGAAGAACAGGATCCAGGGCCCGGGACCGCCGCCGGACCAGGATGTTGCCAGGACGTCCATGATGATCAGCTCCTCGAAGATCACGCCGTTTCCGCGTTCCCTTCGAGCCTGATCCGCCGGACGCCTCCCGTCGTCGTACGGACAGCGGCAGCGGGCGTACCTCTTGGGGAGTACGCCCTGAAATGGGGCCGGCGGCGCCGAGCCGTGTGTCGACGCGCGGCCGGGAATGCCGTAGGCCCCTGCTCGGTCGTGTCAGCCGGTGCGCTCGCCCTCCAGGACGACCAATGGGTCGTCCAGTACCGGCTGCCAGGCCAGCTCGGCCGCGCCCACCAGGGCGTTGTGGTCCAGGGTGCACGGCAGTATCGGTACGCCGCCGCTGCGCCCCCAGAGGCTGCGATCCGCCACGACGGCCCGCAGCCGCTCCGGGTCGGCCTCCAGAAGCGCGCGGTGCAGCCCCCCGAGGATGATGCGGTCGGGGTTCAGGATGTTGACGAGTCCCGCGATACCGAGGCCGAGCCGGTCGATCAGCAGCTCCCCGGCGGCCCGTACGGAGGCGTCCGCGTACTCCTCGCGCAGCAGATCCGTCGCCTGCTTGAGCAGTGAGCCCTCGGGGCCCGGCGTACGGCCCGCGGCACTGAGGAAAGCGAGCGGGTCCGCCTCGACGTCGAGACAGCCGCGGCTGCCGCAGTGGCAGGGGGCGCCCTCCGGGTTGACGGTGAGGTGCCCGACCTCCAGGGCCAGGCCCGAACTCCCGCTGTGCAGCCGGCCGTCCAGTACCAGCGCGCCGCCGACCCCGCGGTGGCCGGAGGCCACGCACAGCAGGTCGCGGGCGCCGCGCCCGGCGCCGTGGCGGTGTTCGGCGAGGGCCGTGAGGTTGACGTCGTTGCCGCTGAAGCCGACGTGTTCGGTGACGCCCGGCACCTTGGCGTCGGCCAGCGCCTGGAGGAACAGCGCCCGTACGGGGGCGCCGGCGGGCCAGGCGAGGTGCAGGGGGTTGAGCGCCTCACCGTCCGGCTCGGCGACCGCGGAGGGCACGGCGAGCCCGGCACCCAGGCACTGCCGTCCGGAGTCGCGCAGCAGCCCGGAACCGGCGCGTACGGCCTCGGACAGGATGCGCGCCGGGTCGGCGGGGATCGTGCCGCATCCCGACGTGGTGGCCACGATCCGGCCACCGAGGCCCACCAGGGCGACCCGGTAGCCGTCGGCGTGGATCTGTACGGCCAGCACGACGGGCCCCTGGTCGGCGATGAACAGCCGGTGCGAGGGGCGCCCCTGGGTGCCGGCGGCGGCGGTCGGGTGCGCGTCGACGGTGATGAGGCCGAGCGCTTCGAGCTCGGCGGCCACCGCACCGGCCGTCGCGCGCGTCACGCCGAGTTCGGAGGTCAGCACGGCACGCGTCGGCGCGCGCCCGGTGTGTACGAGCTCCAGCGCGGGCCCGAGCGCGCCACGGCCCCGCTCCAGCCTGGTCGTCCGAGTGTGGGTCACGCCGTCCATTCTGACTTTGTATCCGATGTGAACAAAACACGGCCCGCCGCCTCCCGGAAATCCGCCGGTCGCGCGCCGCACACCGAGACGCTACCCCCGCGCCCGCACCGTGTACGGCCACCCGACCGCTCGTCCCGAGAGGGGCACGGCCGACCCGGCGCCCATGCGGCCGGAATCACGCACTGACAGCCCACGGTTCCGGCTCGATACTTGAGTACGGACCCCCGGATGTGAGTACGAACACGGATGTCCGTCCCGCCCGGAGCACGTACGACTGGACACGTACCTCTGCATCTGCACATGGACCGCCCCTGGGGGGACACATGAAGGCGATACTCCGGCACCGCGACCCCGAGACGCCCCGGCAGCGGGCGCACCCGGCTCCCTGGCTGCGTGACGCGGCGCGGCTGACGTTCGGCAATGCTCTCTCCTGCATCTACCTGACCCTCGTCGCGGCGGCGGTGGTCTTCGCCGTCGTCGACTCGCTCTTCGTCGACCACCCGGACGCCTCGATGTCCGGCGTCTGGGCCGCGCTGCTCACCTCCCCGACGCTTTTCCCGCTGTGGTTCGCGGGGGATGCGATGTGGAGCGACGCGGGTGCTCCCGCCTGGTACTCGATGGCGACCATCGGTCTCGCGGCGCTGGTCAACGCGCTGTTGCTGGGTCTGGTCCACCGCGCGCTGCGCGGCCGACCGGCCGCACCCAAGCCCATTGTCAGTGGCGGCTGGGACACTCGTTGGTATGGAGATCACTGAATTCGTCGAAATGCTCCGCCGGGACGGCCAGTTGCTGGCGGACGCCGCGGACAAGGCCGGCCCCGACGCCTCGGTCCCGTCCTGTCCCGACTGGCAGGTCCGCGACCTGCTCCTGCACATCGGCCGCGTCCACCGCTGGGCGACGGGATATGTCACGGAGGCGACGGACGGGCGCGTGCGGCCGCCCGAGGCGCCCGACCTGGACGGCACGGCGCTGGTGGAATGGGTGCGCGAGGGCCATGCCGCCCTGGTCGCGGCGCTGGCGGCAGCCCCGGCCGACCTGGCTTGCTGGACCTTCCTGCCCGCCCCTTCGCCGCTGGCGTTCTGGGCCCGCCGACAGGCTCATGAGACGGCGATACACCGCATCGACGCCGAAGCGGCGCTCGGTGCCGGCTTCTCCGCCGTCGACCCCGCGTTCGCCGCGGACGGCATCGACGAGATGCTGATGGGCTTCCTCGCCAGTGACCGCGCTCGCGCGCGCACGGCGCCCGAGAAGGAGTTGTATATACGCACCACGGACGCGCCCGGCGCCGCCGGCACGGGCAACGCGGCCTGGCGCGTGCGGCTTTCGGACGCGCCGCCCCGTATCGAGCGGGAGACGGCGACCGGGGACGAGGACGGCACGGCGGGCCCGGCGGCCGGCCCCGCGCCGGACTGTGTGCTCGAAGGCCCCGCGGCGGACCTCTACGCGATGTTGTGGAACCGCCTGCCGTGGCAGAGTTCGGAGGCGGTGACGGTGACGCTCGGCGGCGACGGTTCCTTCCCCCGGCTCTGGCAGGAGCTGTTCGCGATCTGATCGCGGCCGTGGGGCGCCGGCGACCGGCCCGCGGGTCCCGTGCGGAGCACGGACGGCCTCGACCCTCAGCCCGCGAAGGCCGGCTGCCCGAGCCCCTGGCCCGCGCCCGGGACGACGAGCACCGAGCCCTCCAGCGGATGCCGCGGCGTGTCCTCCTGCGCCGTGGTGATGTAGAGGTCGGTGAGGTCACGGCCGCCGAAGGCACAGGCCGTCGGGCGCCGGACGGGCAGTTCGACCGTACGGTCGAGGACGCCGTCGGGCGTGTAGCGGCGCACCTGCCCGCCGTCCCACAGCGCCACCCAGACACAGCCCTCCGCGTCCACGCACAGCCCGTCCGGGAAGCCGGCGCCCTGCTCGATCTCCACGTAGGGGCGCCGGCCGTGTGCGAACTGCCCCGCGGCGGCCCCGCCTCCGGCGCCCGCGTCGAAGACGTCGATCCGCCGGGTCGGGGTGTCGATGTAGTACATCAGCCGGCCGTCCGGGCTCCAGCCGATGCCGTTGCTGACCGTGACGTCCGAGAGCACTCGCTCCGTGCTGCCGTCCGGGGCGACGCGGGACAGCGTGCCACCGCCCGGCGCCTCGTCGTACGGCATGGTCCCGGCCCACAGCGCTCCGTCGGGCGCCACGGCCGCGTCGTTGCCGCGCCGCCCGGGCACCGCCTCGTGGACCAGCCAGGAGAACTTCCCGGCCGCGTCGTAGAGGCCCACTCCGTCCCGGAGGTTGACGACCAGACCGCCTGCCGCACGCGGCTTCGCGGCGCCCACGTGCTGTTCGGTGACCATGACGGTGCGGCGCCCGGTGGCGGGGTCGTACGTGTGCACCCGACAGGTGAGGATGTCCACCCAGACCAGCCGCGCGTGCGCGGCGTCCCACGTCGGCCCCTCACCGAGCCGCGCACCCGACCGCACAGCAACGTCCCACTGCCTCATGACCGCTCGCCTTCTCCCGGCACCAGTTCTTCCGGCTCCTCCGGCGCGAGCAGCTGCGGCACGAGGCGTGCGCCACTGCCGTGCATGCGCTGGTTGCGGCCGGTGACCGGCCGGAAGCGCTCAGCTTATGAGCGGCCGGAGGGCAGCGGCAATCCCGTGCGCATGACAGACTCGCGCCGTGTCTCCGACCCGCTCGCAGGCCCAACGGGACGCCGTCACCGTCGAGATCGCTTTCGCCGTGGTGACCGGTGCGCTCGCCGGCGTCCTCGCCTTCCTGATCTGCGCGGCGCCCGTCCTCTGGGACGTGCTGCCCGCCTCCTGGCGCGGCTCCTGGCTCATGGCTGCCGCGCTGATCGGCGGCGCGGCCTTCGTCCACCGGGTGGTGCGGGTCCTGTGGCGGTGGCGTCAGCCCAGCCAGCCGGGGCGCACGAGCCCCGACTCGTAGGCCAGCACGACCAGTTGGGCCCGGTCCCGGGCCCCGAGCTTCACCATCGTGCGGCTGACGTGCGTCTTGGCCGTGAGCGGGCTGACGACGAGCCGGCGCGCGATCTCCTCGTTGGACAGCCCCATGCCGACCAGGGCCATCACCTCCCGCTCCCGCTCGGTCAGTTGAGCCAGCCCCTCCGCAGCTGCCGGTTCCTTCGAACGGGCGGCGAATTCGGCGATCAGCCGCCGGGTCACTCCCGGGGACAGCAGCGCATCACCGGCCACCACGGCGCGTACGGCACGCAGCAGTTCGTCCGGCTCGGTGTCCTTCACGAGAAACCCGGAGGCGCCCGAGCGGATCGCCTCGAACACGTACTCATCCAGCTCAAAGGTGGTCAGCATGACCACTTTCACTCCGGTCAGCCGCTCGTCCCCGGTGAGCCGCCGGGTGGCGGCCAGTCCGTCCACGACCGGCATCCGGATGTCCATGAGGACGACATCGGGCCGCCGCTCCCGTACGGCCGTCAGCGCCTCCTCACCATCGGCGGCCTCACCGACCACCTCAATGTCCGGCTGCGCGTCCAGCAGCGCCCGGAAGCCGGCCCGCACCAGCACCTGATCGTCGGCGAGCAGTACCCGGATCACGCGCTCTCCTCCTCGTCCTCGCCCGCCGCACGGGCCGCCGTACCGCCGTCGTTCCCGCCGGTGCCACCGCTCCCCCGCAGCGGGATCGTGGCGCGCACGGTGAAGCCGCCGTCCGCGCGCGGGCCCGCCTGGACCTCGCCGCCTAGCGCGGCGGCGCGTTCGCGCATGCCGACCAGGCCGTTCCCGCCGCCGGGCGATCCCGCTCCGGTGGCCGGCCCGTCGTCGTCGACGCGGAGACGCAGGGCGTCCGCCTCGCGTGCCAGGTGCACGCGTGCGCTGCGGGCCCCGGAGTGCCGGACGATGTTCGTCAGCGCCTCCTGGACGATACGGAAGGCCGCGAGGTCCGCGCCCGGCGGCAGCCCGGACACCCGGCCCTCGACCGACACGGCCACGTCCAGCCCCGCGCTCTTCGCCTGCTCGGTCAGCTCCGGCAGCCGGGCCAGTCCGGGCGCCGGCGACCGGGGTGCCCGCCCCTGCGCGCGCAGCGTGTCGAGCACCTGCCGGACCTCGCCGAGCGCCTCCTTGCTGGCTCCCTTGATCGCCGTCAGGGCCGTGCGCGCCTGTTCGGGGTCGTCGTCGAGCAGGGCGAAACCGACGCCGGCCTGGACGTTGATGACGGAGAGGCTGTGCGCGAGGACGTCGTGCAGCTCGCGCGCGATCCGCAGACGTTCCTCGTCGGCCCGGCGCCGCTCCGCCGCGGCGCGCTCGGCCCGGGCGTGCGCGAGCTGTTCGCGGCGTACGCGGCCCAGCTCGGACGCGGCGACGATCGCCACCACCCAGGCGGCGACGATCAGCTCCTGTCCCCACGGCGCGGCGCCGTCCCCGGCCGGCGGCAGCCATCGGTACAGCCAGTGCGCGACGAGCAGGTGCCCGGCCCACAGCAGCCCCACCGCGCTCCAGGCCGCGACGCGCCGCCCCGCCATGACAGCGGCGAAGTACGCGACCGCGACGAACAGGAAGACCGGACCGTACGGATACCCGCCACCGAGGTAGAGCAGCGCGGCGGCCGCGGTGCCGAACGCGACGGCGCGCGGAAAGCGATGCCGTACGAGCAGCAGGAGGGAGCCCGCGAGCAGCAGAAACTCCGCAACACCGTCGAGGGCCGCCCGGTCCGGCTGCCCGTGCGCGGCAAAGCGCGTACCGACCTGTACGAACACGGCGATCAGCAGGGTCGAACGCCAGGGCAGGCGCCGCGCGGTGCCGCCGTCGGGCAGCGGGTCCGGCGACCGCTCAGCGCCCGGAGCCACGGACCAGCGCCCGCGCGCGGGCCCGAGCCGTCCGAGGCAGTGCCGCCGCCACGACGGCCGTCCCTTGTCCATGCCGCCACGCTAGCCCGCCCCCTGCGCCCGGGGCGTCCGCCCGGCGCGGTGCCGGCCGGTACTCCGTGGGGAGTACGTGGGGAGTACGGAGAGGAGCAGGGGATCGGCCCCCGCCCCGCCCCTCAGCGGTCCAGTGCCGAAAGCGCCCGGTGGGCCAGCGGGTGGGTGCGGACGAGTTCTGCCAGGGTGGTCGTGCCGCGGGTGATCTTCGTGAAGGCGTTCCACGCCGGGCGGAAGCCCGTGATCGTGGCGTGCAGGAGGGCCGGGCGACGGGAGAAGACCGCGAGCATCCGGCGGCCCACGCCCATTTCGACGCCGAGTCCGGCCTTGATCGCGAAGGCGTAGTTGAGCGCCTGGCGGCGCGCGTCCACCGCGTCGTGCGCCTCGGCAACCCGCACCGCCCACTCGCCCGCCAGCCGGCCCGACCGCAGGGCGAAGGAGATGCCCTCGCGCGTCCACGGCTCCAGCAGCCCGGCCGCGTCGCCGCAGACCAGCACGCGGCCCCGGGACAGCGGCGAATCCTCGGCGCGGCAGCGCGTCAGGTGCCCGGACGAGATCGAAGGCTCGAAGCCCGCGAGCCCCAGCCGTGCGATGAAGTCCTCCAGGTACCGCTTGGTGGCCGCGCCCTCGCCGCGCGCGGAGATCACGCCGACGGTCAGCGTGTCCCCCTTGGGGAAGACCCACCCGTAACTGCCCGGGATCGGCCCCCAGTCGATGAGCACCCGCTCCGCCCAGTCCTCGGCGACCGTCGGCGGCACCGGGATCTCCGCCTCCAGGCCGAGGTCCACCTGGTCGAGCTTGACCCCGACGTGCGCGCCTATCCGGCTCGCGCTGCCGTCCGCGCCGACCACGGCGCGCGCGAGCACCGTCTCGCCGCCGCTCAGCACGACCGCGACGGTACGGCGGTCGGGGACGGCGCTGCCGTGCTGCTCGACGCGGCTGACCGTGACGCCCGTACGCAGCTCGGCGCCCGCCTTCTGCGCGGACTCGACGAGCTGGGCGTCGAACTCGGGGCGGTTGATGAGGCCGAAGAGCATCTGCCGGGAGCGGCGCGTCCGCGTCAGCTTGCCGTTCAGGGAAAACGTCACGGCATGCACGCGGTCCCGCAGCGGCAGGTCGAAGCCGGGCGGCAGCGCGTCGCGCGAGGGGCCGATGATGCCACCGCCGCAGGTCTTGTACCGGGGAAGTTCGGCCTTCTCCAGGATGAGTACGCGGCGTCCCGTACAGGCCGCGGCATAGGCCGCCGAGGCGCCCGCAGGCCCCGCGCCGACCACCACCACGTCCCACACGTTCCGGCCGTCCTGGTCTGCGCTCTCGCTGCTCACCTGTGCTGCTACTCCCGATCGATCCCTGGTACGAATCCCTGGCATGGATCCCTGGCTGCCGTACCGCCCGCACCGTTGCGCGTACCGCCCGTGCCGTGCGCGTACCGCCCGCATCCTACGGCTCGCTGATCGCGGAGGTGCCTGTGGGAAGATCGGAGGCACCATCCCCTACGCAGGACGCGTCACGTACGCATGCTCACCGGACGGGATCCGCGCCGCCCCCGGCACCCCGGCTCCTCCCTCGGAGCACGGCGGAGCCCGGCCCCGGCGGACCCGTGCGGAAGCCGCCCCGACAGGACAACGTCGCGCCCACAAGGAGCGTTCCCATGCCTGACAGCCCGCTCGCCACCACCGTCGCCGCGCTGCAGTCCCGCGCCCGGGCCGAACTGACCGAGCTGGTGGCCTTCAAGTCGGTCGCCGACCCCGCGCAGTTCCCGAAGAGCGAGTGCGAGGCCGCGGCCCGGTGGATAACGGGTGCGCTGCGGGCCGAGGGCTTCGAGGACGTCGACGTACTGGAGACGCCGGACGGCACCGAGTCCGTCTACGGCTTCCTGCCCGGCCCGGCCGGCGCCCCCACCGTCCTGCTGTACGCGCACTACGACGTGCAGCCGCCGCTGGACGAGAGCGCCTGGCTGAGCCCGCCCTTCGAGCTGACCGAGCGCGACGGCCGCTGGTACGGCCGCGGCACCGCCGACTGCAAGGGCGGCCTGATCATGCACCTGACGGCGCTGCGCGCGCTCAAGGAGCACGGCGGCGTACCGGTCAACGTCAAGGTGATCGTCGAGGGCTCGGAGGAGCAGGGCACCGGCGGCCTGGAGCGCTACGCCGAGGCCCACCCCGACCTGCTCACCGCCGATGCCATCGTGATCGGCGACACCGGCAACTTCCGCGCCGGCCTGCCCACGGTCACCGCCTCGCTGCGCGGCATGACGATGCTGCGCGTACAGGTGGACACGCTGGCGGGCAATCTGCACTCGGGGCAGTTCGGCGGCGCCGCGCCCGACGCGCTCGCCGCGCTGATCCGCATTCTGGACTCGCTGCGCGCGGAGGACGGTTCCACCACGGTCGACGGGCTGGCGGCGGACAGTACGTGGGAGGGCCTCCAGTACGACGAGGCGGAGTTCCGCAAGGACGCCAAGGTGCTCGACGGCGTGGAGCTGATCGGCTCCGGCAGCGTCGCCGACCGCATCTGGGCCCGCCCGGCCGTCACCGTCATCGGCATCGACTGCCCGCCGGTCGTCGGCGCCACCCCGTCCGTACAGGCGAGCGCGCGGGCGCAGGTGAGCCTGCGGGTGCCGCCGGGCCAGGACGCCGCCGAGGCCACCAAGCTGCTCACCACGCACCTGGAGTCGGCCGCGCCCTGGGGCGCCCGCGTCACGGTCGAGCAGATCGGCCAGGGCCAGCCGTTCAGCGCCGACCTCGGCAGCCCGGCGTACGAGTCGATGGCGGCGGCGCTGCGCGAGGCGTACGACGGCACCGAGATGCAGTCCGCCGGCATGGGCGGCTCCATCCCGCTGTGCAACACGCTCGGCGCGCTGTACCCGGAGGCGGAGATCCTGCTCATCGGGCTGAGCGAGCCGGAGGCGCAGATCCACGCGGTGAACGAGAGCGTGTCCCCGGAGGAGCTGGAGCGCCTGTCGCTGGCGGAGGCGCTGTTCCTGCAGCGGTACGCGGGGAGCAAGGCGGGGGCGTAGAGCGTACGACGGTGGGGGCGGGCCGGACCCGGCCCGCCTGCCGCCCGGGGCGTCACCCCACAGGAACGCCCGCCTCCAGATAGAGCGGGCGTCCCTGTGCGCGGGCGCGCAGGGCCCACCGCAGGCGGTTCCAGCGCACGGGCGGCAGCATCGACTCGGCCTCGTCCTCGGTGACGAACCGCCAGTCGCGCAGCTCCGAGCCCGGCAGCAGCAGGTCCCGTATCTGCTCGTCGGGCAGCCGCCCGCCGTCGAACAGCAGCCGCAGCCCGCCGAATCCGGGCGGCACCGGTGCCTCCCAGTCGAGCACCAGCAGGCGCGGCATCGTGGGGAGCCGGATGTCCAGTTCCTCGGCCACTTCCCGTACGCCGGCGCGGGCGGGCGGCTCGCCCGGTTCCACGACCCCGCCGGGAAATTCCCAGCCGGGTTTGTACGTCGGGTCCACCAGCAGTACCCGGTCCTCCTCATCGAAGAGCAGTACGCCGGCGGCCAGGGTCTCGGCGGTCGGTTCGGGTGTCTGGACGATGTCGCAGGCGCCGCCGCCGGTCCGTACGGCCTCGGCGATGCGCTCGGCCGTCTGCCGCGGCCCGAGGTCCGAGGTGTCGATGACGTGCGCGTCGCCCCGGATCCAGTCCAGCGCCTGCTGGTAGGTCTCCAGCTGCGCGAGGCTCCGCTCACGCACCGGCTCTTCCCCTGTGGACCCGTCCCGCGGGCACTCCTCCCGTACGGGCTCGTCCCGGAGCGCGATCCGCTCCCGGAGGATCGTTTCCTCCGCATGGAGCAGCATGTGTCGCACGGGGATACGGCGCGCGGCCAGCCCGCCGAAGATCTCGTCCCGGTACTCCTGCCGCAGCAGCGTCATCGGCGTGATCAGCGGACCCGGTACCTCCGTGAGCAGCGCGGCGGCCGCGTCGACGACGAGTCTGCGCCAGGACGGCAGGTCCTGGTAGTCGTCGACATCGTCCAGCCGCTTGGCCGGAAGCATCTCCTTCAGCCCACGGCCGACCAGTTCGGGATCGTAGAGCGTGCTTCCGGGGAGCAGGTCCAAGAGTTCCTGTGCCGCTGTGGACTTGCCCGCACCGAACGCGCCGTTCAGCCAGACGATCACGGTTCCCCCTCATCCCTCGACCCCTGTGAGTTGCCCGCAACACCCTGCCACGGAAACGCGCCACGGACGGCCGCTCCCGCACGGCCGGTCCGCGCCGCTGTCAACCCCTCACGCCGGAGCCCACCACCCGGCGCGCTCAGGCGCGGGGAGCCGGTGAGGTGCGGGGAGTCGGTGAGGTGAGGCGTTCCAGGGTGGGAGAGGCACCAGTGGGCTTGAAGATGCCCTTGTAGGCGCTGATGGCGGATACGGAGGCGATGAGGATGCTGCTGATGACGTCCTTGCCCGCGAAGTCGCCGGCGAAATAGGCGCTGCCGAGGCCGACGAGGACCGAGACGGCCATTTGCACGGAGGCGCGGGCGGCGCTGCTCCACTGGGGACGGTTGACGACGGAGATCAGAAGGGGGGAGACGAATCCGATGATCAGGGCCCACATTTGCGCGTTCGTCATGGGGCACCGCCTCTCGCACGGTTCAGGAATGTGCTTGCTTGAGGGGAGCGTCGGGGCGGGCGAGGGGTGCGGCAA
>NZ_NHSG01000103.1:0-24085 GCF_020024005.1 Streptomyces purpurogeneiscleroticus | reverse complement strand
GCGGCGATCAGGCATGGTGGCTTTGACGACGGACGCAGCAGGCGCACGAGGAGCGAGGAGCAGTGGCGTCGGACCCGGAGACCCCCGAGGACCGCAAACCCCAATCGGACGAAGCGCGGAGCGCGTTCACCCCGCCGCTCGGCGTGCCCCAGCCCCCACTGCACGAGGACGAGCACCCCACCTCGGAATTCGCCCTCCCGGAGGGAATGCGGGCCGAGGCGCCCGCCGAGCCGGAGGGGTCCGCCTTCGCGCCCCCGGGCAGCGCGCTGAACAGCGCCACCGGCTCCACCACGGGCACCCACCAGCTGCCCACCACGCCCGCCGGCTGGCCCGCCTTCACCCCGCCGCACGGCATACCGGTCGTCAGCCTGACCAAGGACGTCCCCTGGCAGGACCGGATGCGCACGATGCTGCGGATGCCGGTCACCGAGCGCCCGGCTCCGGAGCGGATCGAACGCGCCGACGAGACAGGGCCCGCCGTGCCGCGCGTGCTCGACCTCACGCTCCGTATCGGCGAGATCCTGCTCGCCGGCGGTGAGGGGGCCGAGGACGTCGAGGCGGCCATGTTCGGTGTCGCCCACGCGTACGGCCTGGAACGGGTCGAGCCCACGGTCACGTTCACGCTGCTGTCGATCTCGCACCAGCCCTCGCTGGTGGACGACCCGGTGACGGCCAGCCGCACGGTCCGCCGGCGCGGCGTGGACTACACCCGGCTCTCCGCGGTCTTCCAGCTGGTCGACGACATCACCTCCGACGGCATCACCCTGGAGGAGGCGTACCGCGGCCTCGCCGAGATCCGGCGAAACCGCCACCCGTACCCCAGCTGGGCGCTCACCGTGGCGTCCGGCCTGCTGTCCGGCGCGGCGAGCATGCTGGTCGGCGGCGGCCTGACGGTCTTCGTCGCGGCCGCCATAGGGTCGATGCTCGGCGACCGGCTGGCCTGGCTGGCGTCCGGGCGCGGACTGCCGGAGTTCTACCAGTTCGTGGCGGCGGCGATGCCGCCCGCCGCGATGGGCGTGGCGCTGAGCATGACGCACTCCGGTGTGCAGGCGTCGGCGGTCATCACCGGTGGCCTCTTCGCGCTGATCCCGGGGCGGGCGCTGGTGGCGGGCGTACAGGACGGCCTGACGGGTTACTACATCACCGCGGCCGCGCGTCTGCTGGAGGTCGGTTACCTCATCGTCGGCATCGTCATCGGGGTGCTCGGCGTGCTGTACATCGGCGTCCAGCTGAGCGCGCACACGCTGAACCCGGAAGAGGGCTTCGGATCGTTCGACGAGCCGGTGGTCCAGATCATCGCCTCGCTGCTGCTGGCGCTGGCCTTCTGTGTGCTGCTTCAGCAGGAACGTCACACCGTGCTGTTCGCGACGTTCAACGGCGGCGTGGCCTGGGTGATATACGGCGCCCTGACGCAGGCCAGGATCCACCCGGTGGTCGCCACCACGATCGCGGCCGGCCTGGTCGGCCTCTTCGGCCAGCTGCTGTCCCGCTACCGCTACGCGTCCGCGCTGCCGTACGTCACGGCGGCCATCGGTCCGCTGCTCCCCGGTAGCGCGACGTACTTCGCGCTGCTCAACTTCGCCCAGGGCAACCTGGACTCCGGCGTCTCCTCGCTGATCAAGGCCATCTCACTGGCCCTGGCCATCGCGGTCGGCGTGAACCTCGGTGGCGAGGTGGCCCGCCTCTTCATCAAGGCTCCCAGCGGCGAGGAAGCGGCCACCCGCCGCGCGGCGAAGCGCACGCGCGGCTTCTGAGGCCGGCCCGCCCGGCGGCATTTCCAGCCTGTCCGGCGGCAAATTCAAGCCCGTCCGGCGCTTGAGGACATCTTGTACGCCGATGGGCGGACACCCGCAGGTGCCCGCCCATCGATGTATCACTCAGCCCGACACTGTCGGAAAAACCGAGCCGGCACGGCTCAGTGCTTGCCGCCCTGCGCCTCCAGGCGCTTGAACGAAGCCTCGATCTCGGCCTCGGCCTCGCTGCGGCCGACCCAGTTCGCGCCCTCGACCGACTTGCCCGGCTCCAGGTCCTTGTAGACCTCGAAGAAGTGCTGGATCTCCAGGCGGTCGAACTCCGACACGTGGTGGATGTCGCGCAGGTGCTCCACGCGGGGGTCCGAGGCCGGGACGCACAGCAGCTTGTCGTCGCCGCCGGCCTCGTCGGTCATGCGGAACATACCGATGGCGCGGCACTTGATGAGGCAACCCGGGAAGGTCGGCTCGTCCAGGATGACCAGCGCGTCCAGCGGGTCGCCGTCCTCGCCGAGGGTGTTCTCGACGAAGCCGTAGTCGGCCGGGTAGCTGGTCGAGGTGAAGAGTCGACGGTCCAGGCGGATCCGACCGGTCTCGTGGTCCACCTCGTACTTGTTCCGCGAACCCTTCGGGATCTCGATGGTGACGTCGAACTCCACGGGTGGCTCCTCCATGATCAACACATACGTCTGGTGATTAAGTGTCCCCCACGCAGGTGTGTGGTGGCGAAAGGGGCTGGGTCCAAGGTGCCGGAGACCAGGTCGTGGCAGGTCAGGTGGGTCGGCTGGGGCCGTACCTGCATACGGGCGACAGCCGGTGCCGGCCGGGGCGCCGCACAGTTCGTGGCCGATGAATGGTTCTTCGCCCGCCAGTGGTGGCGGCGGACACCGGTACAGCGCAAACGGACCTGGCAGCTGACGGCAGGTTCCGCTGTCGCCGGTCTCGCGGTCGCGGCCGGTGCGGTGGCGACGGCCGGTCCGTGGGACTCCGGCCAGCGTACGGCCGAACGGGCCCGCGCGGCCCGCTGGGACGGCCGAGGTGGTGAGCATCACGAAGAGGGGCCCGCGGCTCCCGGCGCGGCGCCCGTCCTGGCGGCCCTGGGCGCCCCCGTGAAGGGCGGCGGCGACAGCGCCCCGCCTCCGACCCGCAGCGGCCTCGCGGACGCCCTGGCGCCCCTGCTGAAGGCGCCCGAGCTGGGCCCCGTACGGACTGCTTCGGTCGTGGACGTGGCCACCGGCCGCGAGGTCTTCGCCAGCCAACCGGGCCGGACCGCGACCCCCGCCTCCACGATCAAGCTCGGTACCGCCGTGGCCGCCCTCAGTGCCCTCGGCCCCGAGCACCGCTTCACCACGAAGGCCGTGCAGGACGGCCGCACGAAGGACGGCACCGCACGGGTCGTCCTCGTGGGCGGCGGCGACCCGACCCTCACCGCCCGTAAGCCCAGGCCCGGTACGCCGGCCGCGCAGCGCCCCGCCGCGCTCGGCGACCTCGCCGCCGACACCGCGCGCGCCCTCAAGAAGCGCGGCGCGAAGAAGGTCACCCTCGGTTACGACGACTCGCTCTACAAGGGGTCGCCGCAGCACTCGATCGGCCCCAACGAGAACCTCGCGCCCGTCACCGCCCTCACCGCCGACGAGGCCCGCCTGGACACCAGCAGCCACGGCCCCGCGCCCCGCGCCACCGACCCGTCCGCCGAGGCCGCCCAGGCTTTCGCCGACGCCCTGCGCGCCCGCGGCATCGCGGTCACCGGGACGCCCCGGGACGCCGAGGCCCGCCGCACGGCCACCCGGCTCGCCGCTGCCTCCTCCCTCCCGCTCTCGGTCATCGTCGAGCGGATGCTCACGCACAGCGACAACGACATCGCCGAGCAGCTGGCCCGCCAGACGGCCGTGGCCACCGGAGCGCCGACGACCTTCCAGGGCGGGGGCCGCGCCGTACAGCGGACACTCGAACAGCTCCGCATCCCTGTGGCGCGGACCGTCTTCCACGACGGCAGCGGCCTGGACCGCGACAACCGGGTCTCCGCCGCGCTGCTGTCCCACGTACTGCTGCTCGCCGCGGCCCCCGACCACCCGGAGCTCCGCCCGGTCCTCACCGGCCTCCCCGTGGCCGGTTTCACCGGCACCCTGGAGGCCCGGTACGCCGACGAGCGGGCCGGCGCCGGTGCCGTACGCGCCAAGACCGGCACCCTCACCGGTGTGAACACCCTCGCGGGCACGGTCGTCGACGCCGACGGCCGGCTGCTGACCTTCGCCTTCATGACCAACGGCGCCGGTGACGCGTACGGGGCGCAGCGCTCCCTCGACCGCCTCGCCTCGGCGGTGGCCAACTGCGGCTGCCGGTGACGCGGCGCACCCCGTATGCGGCGCCCGCCACCGCCGAGCGCCGCGAATCGGCTACCCCCCGGCCGAGCGCACCCGTACCGTGAAGTCATGACGAGCATCGGTGGTGCCGAGATGGTCGACTGGAATCTCGCGGTGACGACCGCGTCCCGCTTCGTAAGGCCGGGCCCAGAGGTGAGCCGCGAGGAGGCCCGCGCGGTCGTCGCCGAGCTGCGCAGGCACGCGAAGGCCGCCGAGGAGCACGTGCGCGCGTTCACCCGCATGACCCCACCGGGGAGCGAGGGCGCGGCGGCTCATGACACGCCCGTACTGGTCGTGGACCGGCCCGGCTGGATCCGCGCCAACGTCGCCGGCTTCCGCGCCGTACTGAAGCCACTGCTGGAGAAGATGGAGGAGCGCCGCTCCTCGCTCCCCGGTGGCGCGGTGATAGGCGCGGTCGGCGGCAAGGTGACCGGCGTCGAGCTGGGCATGCTGCTGTCCTTCCTGGCCTCCCGCGTGCTCGGCCAGTACGAGACCTTCGCGCCGCCCACCCGGGATCTGCCCGCGGGCGCCCGCGGCGGCCGGCTGCTGCTCGTGGCGCCGAACATCGTCCACGTCGAGCGCGAGCTCGAAGTGGAGCCGCACGACTTCCGGCTGTGGGTCTGCCTGCACGAAGAGACGCACCGCACGCAGTTCACCGCGGTGCCCTGGCTGCGCGACCACATCGAGGGCGAGGTGCAGTCGTTCCTCGGCGAGACCGAGATCGACCCCGGCACGCTCCTCGAACGGCTGCGGGAGGCCGCCCAGTCGCTGACCGGGGCCAAGCCCGAGGGCGAGGCCGGCGAGGACGACGGCGGCCGCAGCCTCGTCGATCTCGTGCAGACCAGGACGCAGCGCGAGATCCTCGGCCGGCTGACCGCCGTGATGTCCCTGCTGGAGGGGCACGCCGACTACGTCATGGACGGCGTCGGCCCGCAGGTCGTGCCCTCGGTGACGGAGATCCGGGAGAAGTTCCAGCAGCGCCGCGCGAGCGGCGCCGGCCGCCTGGACCAGGCGCTGCGCAAGCTCCTGGGCCTGGACGCGAAGCTGCGCCAGTACCGGGACGGCGAGCGCTTCGTACGGGCCGTCGTCGACGAGGTCGGCATGGACGGTTTCAACCGTGTGTGGACCTCGCCGAACACTCTCCCGACCAAACAGGAGATCGCCAAACCGGCGGACTGGGTCGCGCGGGTGCACCGCAAGGCGGACGGTGCGCCGTAGGAAGGCAGGGCGCCGTGGAAGCGCCGTAGGACAGAAGAACGCCCCCTCAATCACCCTTCTGAGGGACCGTGGCCCGGGGAGAGGCGTGCAATGCTCGGGTAACAGCTCATCTCTGTCACCATCGAGACACTCTGAGTGACCGCCCCGGGAATCGCCCGGCGATCCCCCCGGCGCTCGACCCCGAGATGCTCCCGGTGGGCCGGACGGCAGCCGCCGTCCGGCCCGAGGCTCCCCCAGCTGAACGATTGGAAACGGACATGGGTCCCCATCCAGCGGTCGCCGCAATACGCCTGGCGGTCCGCCGCGTACTCCACGACGTCCTCACGTCCCACACCCGGCGGTCCGGCCCCGATGCCCCGCCGCCCCTGGTGCTCGCCGCCTGCTCCGGCGGCGCCGACTCCATGGCGCTCGCCTCGGCCCTCGCCTTCGAGGCCCCGCGCCTCGGCGTCCGTGCCGGCGGCGTCACTATCGACCACGGCCTCCAGGACGGCTCCGACACCCGGGCCGCCGAGGTCGTCCTCCGTATGCAGTCGCTCCGCCTGGACCCGGCCGAGGCCATCACCGTCGAGGTCGGCAGGGACGGCGGCCCCGAAGCGGCCGCCCGCGACGCCCGGTACGCCGCCCTGGACGACGCGGCGCGACGCCACGGCGCCGACGCGGTCCTCCTCGGCCACACCCGCGACGACCAGGCCGAGACCGTGCTCCTCGGCCTCGCCCGCGGCTCCGGCACCCGCTCGCTGTCCGGCATGGCCGCCGTCTCCGGCGCCGACGGCCGCTACCGCCGCCCCTTCCTCGAGATCGACCGGCAGACCGCCCGCAAGGCATGCCTGATCCAGTCGCTGCCCGTCTGGGACGACCCGCACAACACGGACCCCTCGTACACCCGCTCCCGGCTCCGCCACGAGGGCCTGCCCGCCCTGGAGAAGGCGCTCGGCAAGGGCGTCGTCGAGGCCCTCGCCCGTACGGCGCAGCTCTCCCGCGACGATGCCGACGCGCTGGACTCCTGGGCCGTCGAGGCCGAGCGCGGTGTGGCCGATGCCACCGGTGCGCTGGACGTGACCGCGCTGTATTCGCTCCCCCCTGCGGTGCGCCGCAGAGTGCTCCGCCGGGCCCTGCTGCGTGCGGGCTCACCTGCGGGTTCGCTCTTCGCGCGGCACATCGAGGAAGTCGACCGGCTGATCACCGCCTGGCGCGGCCAGGGAGCCATCGACCTCCCCGGGCTGGTGGGTGTGCGACGGCAGGGTGGCAAACTGGTCATCCGGCAGGGCTGAGCCGGGCGGGACCGCCGGGACGGCTGAGTCGATGACGGTCTAATGACACCGAACCGAGCGAAAGTGGCACGGGTGGACGACAAGGACATGGGTTCCGACCTTCAGTCGGTGCTCATCACCAAAGAAGAGATCGACGCGAAGCTGGCCGAGCTGGCCGCGAAGATCGACGCGGAGTACGCGGGCAAGGAGCTGCTCATCGTCGGCGTCCTGAAGGGCGCCGTGATGGTGATGGCGGACCTGGCGCGTGCGCTGTCCACCCCCGTCACGATGGACTGGATGGCCGTGTCGTCGTACGGCGCGGGCACCCAGTCCTCCGGCGTGGTCCGCATCCTCAAGGACCTGGACACCGACATCAAGGGCAAGCACGTCCTGATCGTCGAGGACATCATCGACTCCGGCCTGACGCTGTCCTGGCTGCTGTCGAACCTCGGCTCGCGCGAGCCGGCCTCGCTGGAGGTCTGCACGCTGCTGCGCAAGCCGGAAGCGGCAAAGGTCGACATCGATGTGAAGTGGATCGGCTTCGACATCCCCAACGAATTCGTCGTGGGATACGGCCTGGACTTCGCCGAGAAGTACCGCAATCTGCCGTTCGTCGGCACGCTCGCGCCGCACGTCTACGGCGGCTGACACCTGGTCGGCGGTGCCGGACAGGGCCTGGAAAGCACCTCGTGCCGGACGGCGGGAACCCTCAGCGGCCTCCCGCCGTTGGAGCAGGGAGGGCGGAATCCAAGTGGCATTGTTCCCCACGGGCAGCGGCGTCGGGTGACAATGCTGGGGTACCGTCCGAAGGTCAGTCTTTTTCGGGCCAGTAATACACCGTACGCACGACCAGACCTCCCCGAGGGCTGGAGTGCCTCACTGTGGCAGGAGGGACGGGGCCTCTAGGGCTCCGTATGGATGGACGTGAAGCGATACTTCCGTGGGCCGGTCATGTGGATCGTGCTGGCCGTCCTCGCCGTGGTCGTGTTGATGCAGGTCGTCAGTTCGTCCGGCGGCTACAAGACGGTGGACACCGGTCAGGTCGTCAAGGCGATCACGGACAACAAGGTGAAGTCCGCCGAGCTGACGACCGGCGACGAGATGAAGATCAAGGTCGAGCTCTCCGGCGGCAACAAGGTCGAGGGTTCCGACAAGATCCAGTCGAGCTACATCGGCGACCAGGGCGTGGACCTGGCCAAGACCCTGCAGTCCAAGTACCAGACGGGCGACATCAAGGACGGTTACACCGTCTCGCCGCAGAAGCAGAGCCCCTTCGTGGGCATGCTGCTCTCGCTGCTGCCGTTCGTCCTGATCGTCGTCGTGTTCCTGTTCCTGATGAATCAGATGCAGGGCGGCGGCTCCCGGGTCATGAACTTCGGCAAGTCCAAGGCCAAGCTCATCACCAAGGACACCCCCAAGACGACGTTCTCGGACGTCGCCGGGTCGGACGAGGCGGTCGAGGAGCTCCATGAGATCAAGGAGTTCCTGCAGGAGCCGGCGAAGTTCCAGGCCGTGGGCGCCAAGATTCCCAAGGGCGTACTGCTGTACGGCCCGCCCGGTACGGGCAAGACGCTTCTCGCGCGCGCCGTCGCGGGCGAGGCGGGCGTGCCCTTCTACTCGATCTCCGGCTCCGACTTCGTCGAGATGTTCGTGGGTGTCGGCGCCTCGCGCGTCCGTGACCTCTTCGAGCAGGCCAAGGCGAACGCCCCGGCGATCGTCTTCGTCGACGAGATCGACGCCGTCGGCCGGCACCGCGGTGCCGGCCTGGGCGGCGGTCACGACGAGCGCGAGCAGACGCTGAACCAGCTCCTGGTCGAGATGGACGGCTTCGACGTGAAGGGCGGCGTCATCCTGATCGCCGCCACGAACCGGCCGGACATCCTGGACCCGGCGCTGCTGCGGCCCGGCCGCTTCGACCGGCAGATCGCGGTCGACCGCCCGGACATGCAGGGCCGTCTGGAGATCCTCAAGGTTCACCAGAAGGGCAAGCCGGTCGCGCCCGACGTCGACCTCAGCGCCGTGGCCCGCCGTACGCCCGGCTTCACCGGTGCGGACCTGAGCAACGTCCTCAACGAGGCCGCGCTGCTCACCGCCCGCAGCGACAAGAAGCTGATCGACAACCACTTCCTGGACGAGGCGATCGACCGGGTCGTGGCCGGACCGCAGAAGCGGACCCGGATCATGTCGGACAAGGAAAAGAAGATCACCGCGTATCACGAGGGCGGACACGCCCTGGTCGCGGCGGCCTCACCGAACTCCGACCCGGTCCACAAGATCACTATCCTGTCCCGCGGCCGCGCGCTCGGCTACACGATGGTGCTCCCGGACGAGGACAAGTACTCCACCACGCGCAACGAAATGCTCGACCAGCTGGCGTACATGCTGGGCGGCCGCGCGGCGGAGGAGCTGGTCTTCCACGACCCGACGACGGGCGCGGCGAACGACATCGAGAAGGCGACCGCCACGGCTCGCGCGATGGTCACGCAGTACGGCATGACCGAGCGGCTCGGCGCGATCAAGTTCGGCTCCGACAACTCCGAGCCCTTCCTGGGCCGCGAGATGTCCCACCAGCGCGATTACTCGGAAGAGGTCGCGGCCCTGGTGGACGAGGAGGTCAAGAAGCTGATCGAGACCGCGCACAACGAGGCGTGGGAGATCCTCGTCGAGAACCGCGACGTCCTCGACAACCTGGTCCTGGCCCTCCTGGAGAAGGAGACCCTGGGCAAGGAAGAGATCGCCGAGATCTTCAAGCACATCGTGAAGCGCCCGTCCCGCCCCGCGTGGACCGGCTCCTCGCGGCGTACGCCCTCGACCCGGCCGCCGGTGCTCGCACCCAAGGAGCTGGCCGCGGCCAATGGCTCGGGCACCGTGACGCCGACCGTCTCCACGGAGAAGGTCGAGCTCCCGGAGGACTCCGGCAGCAGCGAAGCATGACAGGTAGGCCGCTTGCCACAGCGGCCCCGGAATGAATGCCGCGTCCCCCAGGTTCTAGCCTGGGGGACGCGGCATTCCGCGGTTCGTAGCGGGGTGAATGACGGAACGAGGCACGAGATGACCGACCCGGTGACGCTGGACGGCGAAGGCAAGATCGGCGAGTTCGACGAGAAGCGGGCCGAGAACGCCGTGCGTGAGCTCTTGATCGCAGTCGGTGAGGACCCGGACCGCGAGGGCCTCCTCGAGACGCCGGCGCGAGTGGCGCGGGCGTACAAGGAAATATTCGGGGGCCTCTGGCAGAAGCCGGAGGACGTCCTCACGACGACCTTCGACCTCGGTCACGACGAGATGGTGCTGGTCAAGGACATCGAGGTGATGTCCTCCTGCGAGCATCACCTGGTGCCGTTCGTCGGTGTCGCGCACGTCGGCTACATCCCGTCCACGGACGGCAAGATCACCGGGCTGTCCAAGCTGGCCCGGCTGGTGGACGTCTTCGCCCGCCGCCCGCAGGTCCAGGAGCGGCTGACCACGCAGATCGCGGATTCTCTGATGGAGATACTGGAGCCGCGCGGGGTGATCGTCGTGGTGGAGTGCGAGCACATGTGCATGACCATGCGCGGCGTGCGGAAGCCCGGCGCCAAGACGACGACCTCGGCGGTGCGGGGGCAGCTGCGGGACGCGGCGACCCGCGCCGAGGCGATGAGCCTGATTCTGGCTCGGTAAGGGGCCCGTTCGGGCCGTGAGGACCGCCGTCAGGCGCTCAAGCGGCCCGCCAGCCAGGTCAGCGCTGCCGGAATTTCCCGGCGCCAGGTGTTGAAGTTGTGGCCGCCGGTGTCGAGGACTATTGAGGCGATGCGGGTGGGGGACTTGGTGCCCGCTATGAAGCGCATCGTATCGGCGTAGTTCGTCTCGCCCTTCTTGCTGGTGGTGACCAGGAGGTTCACCGGCGGCGGGGGCAGATTCCGCTGCCGCCACAGCAGGTCGTTCTCGCGCTGCAGCTGTGCGTTGCCGGCGAAAAGGTCGCCGGTGGTGGGGTCCAGCGGAGCCTTGTAGTAGCCGGAGAGGGCGACGCCCGTGGAGTACGCCTCCGGGTGGCGCATGGTCATCTTCAGGGCGCAGTAGCCGCCCGTGGAGTCGCCCATCACGCCCCAGCTCCGGGCGGCCGTACCGGTGCGGTAGTGCGCCGCGATGTCCGCGCGCAGCTCCTTGGTGAAGAACGTTTCGGTCTGCGGGCCGCCCGGTATGTCCATGCACTCCGTGTCGCGGGGCGGGGCGACCGTCGGGCGGAGCATGACCAGGATGGTCGGCTGCATCTTGCCCCTCGCGACCAGCCGGCGCTCGGTCTGCGGGTAGTGCAGCTTCGTGTAGAGGGCCTCGGCGGTGCCCGGGTAGCCGGTGAGTACGACGGCCGTGGGGAAGCGGTCCTGGGCGTACCGGGGCTGGAAGTACTCCGGTGGCAGATAGACGTACGCGGGGCTGGTGATGCCGGTGGCTTCGCCGCGTATCAGGACCTTGTCCAGCCGGCCGGCGACTTCGGCGCGCCGGTTGTCGTGCGGCAGGCCGGTCCGTTCCACACCCTGTCGTTTCAGGTCGGTGCCGCCGGGGCCGGTGGTGTGGTCGACCACGACACCGGTCTGGCGCTCCTGGCCGAAGAGGTCGGCCCAGGACGCGTAGAAGCCGAAAGCGTTGTTGACCACGAGTCCGACCGAGGCGAAGAGGGTCAGCTGGGTCGCCAGCAGCAGTGCGATCCGGCCTGTCACGGCGCGCCAGGTCCGGGCTGCGAGGCGCGGCCACAGCAGCACTGTGCAGGCGAAGAAAGCCACCGCGACCAGCACGGTGAGCGCCGGCACGGTCTTACTGGTGAGATCCATGTCCACTTCCTGCCGGGCGGCCGGGCGGCCCGGTCGTCTGATGGAACCCCGAGCCCTGAAGCGCCGTCCTACAGCGCGAATTGTCCACGTAGTGGCGACTTTGATGCTCCGCGTTCCGAAGGTCGGGCGGCTTGAGGAGCGGGCGACGGGAAAGTGATGTCTGACAGGCTAGATGGCGAAAAGTCCGGAGTGGTTGCGTGGCGTCGCGCACGCTGGGTGCGGGGACCGCGCCCGGAAGCGGTGCCCACGGCGGTCGGTACGGCCTGCACGCTGATCGGTCTGCTGAACGTGGCGTCCGGAGTGTTCCCACGCTTCCGGCACAGCCGCATGCACGCGCTGGCGGAGGTGCTGCCGGGTGCGGTGAGCCCGCTGGCCGCGGCCGCCTCGATCGTGGTGGGCCTGCTGCTCCTGCTGCTGGCGCACGGCCTGAAGCGGCGCAAGCGGCGGGTGTGGATCGCGGCGGTGACGCTGCTCCCGGTGGGCGCGGCGGCGCAGTTCGCGTACCGCCACTCCGTGATCGGAGCGGTGCTCTCGCTGGCGCTGCTGGCCTATCTGGTGTGGCACCGCCGGGAGTTCGCGGCGCTGCCGGACCCGCGCAGCCGCTGGAAGGCGCTGCTGAACTTCGTCGTGCTGGGCGGCGTGAGCGTCGCCCTGGGCATGGTGATCGTCAATTCCCATCCGCACCGCATCGTCGGTGACCCGACGGTCTGGGCGGAGCTGCAGCACGTCATGTGGGGCCTGTTCGGCTTCGAGGGGCCCGTGGCGTACACCCATCACGTCGACTACACGGTCGGTTACTCGCTCGGCGCGCTCGGCCTGCTGACCCTGGCGACCACCGCGTACCTCGCCTTCCGGCCCGAGCAGCCGGCCGCCCGGCTCACGGCGGAGGACGAGGACCGGCTGCGGGAGCTGCTGGCCCGGCACGGCAGCCGGGACTCCCTCGGCCACTTCGCGCTCCGCCGCGACAAGGGTGCGGTCTTCTCGCCCAGCGGCAAGGCGGCGGTCTGCTACCGCGTGGTCTCCGGGGTGATGCTGGCCAGCGGCGACCCCATCGGGGACGTCGAGGCGTGGCCGGGCGCGATCGAGCGCTTCATGGAGGAGGCGCGGGTGCACTCCTGGACGCCCGCGGTGATGGGCTGCTCCGAGACCGGCGGCGAGGTGTGGACCCGCGAGACGGGTCTGGACGCGCTGGAGCTGGGCGACGAGGCCATCGTGGACGTGGCGGACTTCACGCTCTCGGGGCGGGCGATGCGCAACGTACGGCAGATGGTCAAGCGCATCGAGCGCAACGGGTACGAGACCAGGGTGCGCCGGGTGGCCGAGCTGTCCCCGGAGGAGGTCGAGGCGGTCCAGCGGGCCGCCGACGGCTGGCGGGGCACCGACACCGAGCGCGGCTTCTCGATGGCGCTGGGCCGGATCGGCGATCCCCGGGACGGGGACGCGGTGATCGCCACGGCGCACCGCGCACCCGGGGAGGGCGAGACGCCGGGCCCGTACGGCGACCTGAAGGCCGTACTGCACTTCGTACCGTGGGGCGCGGACGGCATGTCGCTGGACCTGATGCGGCGCGACCGCAGCGCCGACCCCGGGATGAACGAGCTGCTGATCGTGGCCGCCCTGCAGGCGGCGCCGAAGCTGGATGTCTCCAGGGTCTCCCTGAACTTCGCGATGTTCCGCTCGGCGCTGGCCCGCGGCGAGAAGCTGGGCGCGGGGCCGGTGCTGCGTACGTGGCGCAGCCTGCTGGTGTTCCTCTCGCGCTGGTTCCAGATCGAATCGCTGTACAAGTTCAACGCCAAGTTCCAGCCGCGCTGGGAGCCGCGCTTCCTGGTCTTCCGGGCCACCCGTGACCTGCCGCGCATCGGCTTCGCGGCGATGCAGGCGGAGGGGTTCGTGCAGCTGGGGCTGCCCCGGCTGCTGCGCCGCCGGCGTCCGGAGCCCGTGGCACGCCCGTGTGCGCACCGGGCCTCGGCGCTGCGCGGCACGTCGGTCGAGCGGGCCGCCTGAGGGCCCGAGGGGCGGGCGAGGTGGCGGCGGGGGAGTCGGCGATCAGGTATGTACGCAGACGTACAGGTGTGCCCATACGTCCGCGTTCGCCCAGGTACGCGCTGTGCGTGGGGCGAGCCGCCCGGTTACAGCGCCTAGGCTGGATGTATGAGTACTTTGCGTGGCCGGGTGGCCGGTCTTCCCGAGTGGGACCGGTGCGCGGTCATGGGCGTGGTCAATGTGACCCCCGACTCGTTCTCCGACGGCGGCGACTGGTTCGACACCGAGCTCGCGGTCAAGCACGGCCTGGACCTGGTGGCCCAGGGGGCCGACCTGGTGGACGTGGGCGGCGAGTCGACCCGGCCCGGCGCCGCGCGGGTGGACGAGGCCGAGGAGCTGCGCCGCGTCATCCCGGTCGTACGGGAGCTGGCGGCGGCCGGCGTGGTGGTCTCCGTGGACACCATGCGGGCCTCTGTCGCCGAGCAGTCGCTGCAGGCCGGTGCGCACCTGGTCAACGACGTCAGTGCGGGCGCCGCCGACCCGGCGATGATCCCGGTGGTGGCCGCGGCGCACGCGCCGTTCGTGGTGATGCACTGGCGCGGCCAGTCCGTCGACATGAACGACCGGGCGGTCTACCACGATGTCGTGGGCGAGGTCGTGGCCGAGCTGCGGGTGTCCATGGACCGTGCGGTCTCCGGGGGCATCGACCCGGAGCGCATCGTGATCGACCCGGGGCTGGGCTTCGCCAAGCAGGCCGAGCACGACCTTCAGCTGGTCGCGGGCCTGGAGCGGCTGCACGAGCTGGGCCGGCCGCTGCTGGTGGCCGCCTCCCGGAAGCGCTTCCTGGGGCGGGTGCTGGCCGGTGCCGGCGCCTCCGCCTCGGTGCCGCCGGCGCGGGAGCGGGACGCGGCGACGGCGGCGGTCACCGCCCTGTCGGCGCGCGAGGGCGCCTGGGCGGTCCGCGTGCATGAAGTGCGGGCGAGCGCCGACGCGGTACGGGTCGCGCGGGCCGTGGAGGCCGCCGGTTCCGCGGCCCGGCGCTCGGCGTAGAACGGGGCCCGGCAGGGCACAGGGCAGCCAGGTGGCGCGCGGGGTGCCCGGTGACGGGGGCGCGGGACGCGTATGCGTGCACGTACCTGTGCGCACCCGAAAAGACGCGAAGTACGCACGAGGAACATGACGGGAGCGGTGTGAGCGGTTTGAGCCCACGTACGGACATCGAGCTGGTGGAGCAGGCCAATACCGCGTTCTACGAGGCCATCGAGCGCGGTGATCACGAGGCGATGTCCGAGCTGTGGCTGGACGGCCAGGTGAGCGTGGTGCACCCTGGCTGGCCGGTGCTGCGCGGCCGCAGCGAGGTGCTGCGCTCCTATGCGCTGATCATGGCCAACACCGAGTACATCCAGTTCTTCCTCACCGATGTGGAGATCGACGTGGTGGCCGACACCGCGCTGGTGACCTGCACGGAGAACATCCTCAGCGGCGGCCCGGCCGAGGAGGACGGCTCGGTGGGCCCGCTGATCGGCCAGCTGGTCGTGGCGACCAATGTGTTCCGGCGCACGGAGGACGGCTGGCGGGTGTGGTCGCACCACGGGTCGCCGGTCCTCGCCGACCGGGACGACGAGGACGACGAGGACGGACCCGAGGACGAGGACGACGGCGTGGGCGGGCTGCCGGGCGGCCTGTGACACGCGTCTCGGCGGGCTGCGAGTCCGCCTGCTGAGACTGCTGACCGGCCGCGTGCACCGCGCTGACATGGGCGGATACCGTGTCCGGGGTCAGCGGTCGGGGTCAGCGGGGTGACAGAGGGCGCACTCGTTCGAGCCAAGTCGCGACGGGGTAGGGGTGGAGCGGGGGACCGCGGGGTAAATGGCCGCGCGGACGGGGACTCGGCTGTGCGGCAGCTGTTCGGGGTGCCGTCCACGGCCCCCGTGGGCGAGTGCTGTCAGTGCTCGCAGGTAAATTCGATGACCGGGTGGTGTTCCGGACCGTGTCCGGTGCGTGCCCGGTAATCCGACGATCAGTGGTACCAGTGGGAGTGATTCGCGTGGACCGTGTCGCGCTGCGCGGGCTGAAGGCCCGGGGACACCACGGTGTGTTCGCCCAGGAACGCGAGGCGGGCCAGGCGTTCGTCGTGGACCTGGTGCTCGGCCTGGACACCCGGCCGGCGGCTGCGACCGACGACCTCGCGAAGACCGTGCACTACGGAGTCGTGGCGGAGGAGGTCGTGGCGATCGTCGAGGGCGAGCCGGTCGACCTCATCGAGACGCTCGCGGAGCGGATCGCCGCCCAATGCCTGAAGCACCAGGGGGTGGAGGAGGTCGAGGTCGTCGTCCACAAGCCCGATGCCCCGATCACGGTCCCCTTTGACGACGTGACCATCACCATCACCCGGAGCCGAGTATGACCAGCAGTGACCCGACCGTACAGCCGGTGCCCGCCTCCGTTGTGGAGCAGGTGGACGCGGCGGACATGACGCTCACCAATCCCAAACGCGCGGTGATCTCCTTGGGGAGCAATCTGGGCAACCGCCTGGAGACGCTGCAGGGCGCCATCGACGCGCTGGAGGACACCCCGGGCGTGCGGGTGAAGGCCGTCTCGCCGGTGTACGAGACCGAGCCGTGGGGCGTGGAGCCGGGCTCCCAGCCCTCGTACTTCAATGCCGTGGTCCTCCTGAAGACCACGCTGCCGCCGTCCTCGCTGCTGGAGCGCGGCCACGCCATCGAGGAGGCGTTCGAGAGGGTCCGCGACGAGCGCTGGGGTCCGCGCACGATCGACGTGGACATCGTCGCGTACCAGGACGTCGTCTCGCAGGACCCGGTGCTGACCCTGCCGCACCCGCGCGCCCACGAGCGCGCCTTCGTCCTCGTGCCGTGGCACGACGTCGACCCCGAGGCCAAGGTCCCCGGGCACGGCCCGGTGGCCGAGCTGCTGGCGGAGCTGGGCCGGAGCGGCGTCGCGCCGCGCGCCGACCTGGAACTGCGACTGCCGGAGTGATCGTTGTCCCTACGGCCCTCGGGGGGCCGGTGCAGGGATCATGATGGTGTCCGGTGGACATGACGGCCGGCGCGTCCGCGTGGGCGCGTGGCCAGAACGGTGTGAGGGGCGACGAGCTCGATGAAGCAGCTACGGATCAAGGTGCTGGTCGGGCTGTTCGTGGTGGCAGGCGTGCTGGCCTGGGCCGGCGCCCGACTGTGGGACGCGCTCGCCAGCCTGCCCAGCGTGCCGCTGGCGGCCCCGATCGTGCTGGCGCTGATCGCGGCCGTGCTGGCGGCGACGGCCCTGTCGCTGCGCAGCCGGCTGAAGGCCCAGCGCGAGCGGGTGCCCGGCGCGAAGGGCGTCGAGCCGATGATGGCCGCGCGGGCCGTGCTGTTCGGCCAGGCGAGCGCGCTGGTCGCCGCGGTCGTGAGCGGCCTGTACGGCGGCGTCACGGTCTTCCTGCTGACTTCGGGCTCCGCGGCCCAGGGCCGCGCGAACCAGACGGTGTACGCGGGCCTGGCGGTCCTCGCCGGCCTGGCGGTGGTGGCCGCCGCCGTCTTCCTGGAGCGCGTCTGCAAGCTTCCGGACGATGACGACGAGGCGGGAGCGGCGGCGGCCTGACCAGGGGGCTGCGCCCGTAGGCGCAGCGGTCCCGGGCCGGGCGGGCTCACGCGTCCAGTACCGACTCCAGCTCCACGTCCGCGCGGGCGATCTTCGCCGCGTCCGCCGTGGTCGAGCGGCGCAGTGCCTCGTGGAGGCGGCCCGGGGTGAGGACGCCGAGGAAGCGGTCGCCGTCCAGTACCGCGATCCAGCCCGCGTCGTGCTGCAGCATCGTGCTGAACGCCTGCTTCAGGGGCGCCCCGACCGGCAGCCACGCCTCCATGCGCCGCGCGTGCTCCCGGACCGTGCCCTCCTTCGCGAGCGCGAGGGCATCCGCCGCGACCCAGCCGTGCAGCCGGTCCTCGTGGTCCAGCACGACCGCCCAGCGGGCGCCGTCCGCCGTCATCCCGGCCAGCGCGCGCCCCACGGGGTCGTCGAGGTGGATGACCGGCGGCTGTTCGAGGTCGCCGGTCTCGATGGGGGTGACGGACAGCCGCTTCAGCCCCCGGTCGGCGCCCACGAACTCCGCTACGTACGGTGTCGCGGGCGCGCCCAGCACCGTCGCCGGAGTGTCGAATTGTTCGATGCGCCCGGCCCCGTAGACGGCGATGCGGTCGCCGAGCCGTACCGCTTCCTCGATGTCGTGCGTCACGAACAGGACCGTCTTGCGCAGCGAGGACTGCAGGCGCAGGAACTCCGTCTGCAGGTGCTCGCGGACGACCGGGTCCACGGCGCCGAACGGCTCGTCCATCAGCAGCACGGGCGGATCGGCGGCCAGCGCGCGGGCCACGCCGACGCGCTGGCGCTGGCCGCCGGAGAGCTGTTCCGGGTACCGGTCGCCGTACACGGACGGGTCCAGGCCGACCAGGTCGAGGAGCTCGGCGGCGCGGGCGCGGGCCTTCTTGCGCGTCGTACCGAGCAGATGGGGAACGGTCGCGGTGTTGTCGAGCACGGTCTTGTGCGGGAACAGCCCGATCTGCTGGATGACGTACCCGATGCGCCGGCGCAGCTCGACCGGGTCGACGGTGGCGATGTCGGCGCCGTCGAGGAAGATGCGGCCGCCGCTGGGCTCGATGAGGCGGTTGACCATCTTCATGGTCGTGGTCTTGCCGCAGCCGGACGGGCCGACGAGCGTGACGAGCTCGCCCTCAGCGACCTCGAACGAGAGGTCGTCGACGGCGGTGGTGCCGTCCGCGTAACGCTTGGTGACGTGCTCGAAACGGATCATGCTTCCCCATTGTCGTCGGTCCGCCCGGGGCGGGATGAACGGGATGTTGCGAGTGAATGGCGGTCCGGGCCGATTGTCAGTGGCGGGGGATAAGGTCGCAGACAGTCACCGGATTTGTGAACGAGCGGACGGGGGAGGTGACGTGGCGTGAGCACGCCCATGAGCACGGTCGCGAGTACGTACGTGAGCGCGGCCATGAGCCCGCGCAACTGCCTGCGGGCGAATGACTGGATCTGCGGCGAGTACCTGCGCAGCCGTGGCCAGGAGCTGGTGGACGCGACCGTCCAGCACGTCTGGATCACCGTCCTCTCCGTGGCCATCGGCCTGTTGGTGGCGTTCCCGCTGGCGCTGCTCGCGCGGCAGCGGCGCGGCGCGGCCGGACCGGTGCTCGGCCTGACGACGATTCTGTACACGGTCCCGTCGCTGGCCATGTTCGCGCTGCTGACCCCGGTCTTCGGGGTCTCGGCCGCCGTGGTCGTGACGGGCCTGGTGCTCTATTCCCTGACGATCCTGGTGCGGAACATCCTCGCGGGCCTGCAGGCCGTCCCCGCCGAGGTGCGCGAGGCGGCCCGCGGGATGGGGTACGGCCCGCTGCGGCTGCTCTTCCAGGTCGAACTTCCGCTGGCTTTGCCCGCGTTGATGGCGGGGCTGCGGATCGCCACGGTCTCGACGGTGGCGATGACGACGATCGGCGCGGTGGTCGGCTTCGGCGGCCTGGGCAATCTCATCGACAGCGGGATGCAGGGCTTCTTCAAGGCCGAGGTGCTCACGGCGTCCGTGCTGTGCGTGCTGCTGGCGCTGGTCGCCGATCTGCTGCTGGTGGGCCTGCAGCGGGCGTTGACGCCCTGGACCCGGGCCGGACGCACCCGGCGGGTGCGTGGCGGTGCCGGAGGGATACGCAGGCCCGGGCGCGAGCGGAAGGCGGTGGCCTGAGCGATGGACGCGATCACGGGGGCATGGGACTGGCTGGGCTCCGCGGCCAACTGGGCGGGGGAGAACGGCGTATGGCACCGCCTGGGCCAGCATGTGCAGCTCAGCGTGGTGTGCCTGGTCATCTCCTGTCTGCTGGCGCTGCCGGTGGCGCTGTATCTGGGCCATATCGGCAAGGGCGGGGCGCTGGCGGTCAATCTCGCCAACGTCGGCCGCGCGGTGCCGACCTTCGCGGTACTGGTGCTGCTGACGCTCAGTCCGCTGGGCAAGGCGGGGGACTGGCCGACGATCGTGGCGCTGGTGCTGTTCGCGGTGCCGCCGCTGCTGACCAACGCGTACGTCGGGATGCGGGAGGCCGACCGCGATGTGGTGGAGGCGGCGCGGGGGATGGGCATGTCCGGGTGGCAGCTGCTGCTGCGGGTCGAGCTGCCGCTCGCGTATCCCTTGATCATGACCGGGCTGCGGTCGGCCTCGGTGCAGGTCGTGGCGACGGTGACGCTGGCCGCGCTGGCCGGCGGCGGTGGCCTCGGCCGGATCATCACGGCGGGCTTCGGCAATTACGACACCCCGCAGGTGGTGGCGGGCGCGGTGCTGGTCGCCGGGCTGGCGCTGCTCGTCGAGGCGGTGCTGGTGGGCGTGGAGCGGCTGTGCGACCCGATGCGGGGCCGCCGCCGGCGGCGGACGTGGGAAAAGACAGGCGGGCGGGGGCCGGTGTGTTCCACCGGTTGACCTCGACGACGGGATGGGGAGTTCGGATGAACAGCAAGTCGCGTACCGCGCGGACGGCTCTGGTCGCGGGGACGGTGCTGGCGCTGGCCGCCGGGCTGTCCGCGTGCGGCGGCCAGAGCCTGGAGGAAAAGGGCGGCAAGAGCGCGGGCAGCAAGGACACGATCGTCGTGGGTTCCGCGGGATTCACCGAGTCCCAGGTGCTCGCCGAGCTCTATTCCAAGATCATTTCCAATGCCGGGTACAAGACGTCCGTGCAGACGCTGAAGAATCGTGAGCTGTACGAACCGGCGCTGGAGAAGGGCGAGATCGATGTCGTTCCGGAATATGCCTCCACGCTCGCCGATTTTCTCAACGCCAAGGAGAACGGCGCCAAGGCGAAGTCGGTCGCGTCCAACGACGCGGACGAGACCGTCGCGGCACTGAAGAAGCTCGCCGCGCAGCGCGGACTGAAGGTTCTCCCGCACGGCGCGGCGACGGACCAGAACGCCTTCGCGGTCACCAAGGAATTCGCCGCGAAGCACAAGCTGAAGACTCTCTCGGACCTTGGCGCGTCGAAGGAGAAGGTGAAGCTCGCGGCGGGCGAGGAGTGCGAGACCAGGCCGTACTGCCTGCCGGGCCTGAAGAAGACGTACGGCATAGCCGTGACGGGCATCGACCCCAAGGGCGTGGGCACGGTGCAGGCCAAGCAGGCGGTCAAGGACGGCACGGACCAACTGGTGCTGACCACGACGACGGACGCCACGCTCGACAGCTTCGGGCTGGTGCTCCTCAAGGACGACAAGCACCTGCAGAACGCCGAGAATGTACTGCCGGTGGTGAATGCCGAGAGCGCCGGTGACAGCGCGATCGCGAGTGCGCTCGGCAAGCTCACGAAGGTGCTCACGACCAAGGACTTGATCGAGCTGAACCGTCAGGTCGATGCCGACCGGCGCAAGCCGGCGGATGTCGCGACGGCCTATCTGAAGGAGAAGGACCTGCTCAAGAAGTAACCAGCGGGAAACGGATTGCGGGGCGGCGCCCCATCAGCCTCGTACGCACGGTAAATTTCAGGCCATGCCACGAGGACGCCATCGCCATTCCCCACCCCTGCACAGGCTTCTTCCCCCTACGACGGTCGCCGGTGCGTCAATTGCCTGCGCCGCCGGTGCCTGGCTGGTCGGCGATGCGCTGGTGCTCCGGGTCCTGGTCGCCGCCGCGGCCGTGGCCGCGGTCGGCGGCGCCGTGCTGGCCCGCAGCTGGGACCGTACGGCCGGCAAGCGGGTCGCCGAACTCACCCGCGCCCGGGTGCGCGACGAGTGGCGGACCGAGGAGCGCGTCGCCGAACTGGAGACGGACGTCGAGGAGGCCCGGGAGATCCGGGCCGCGCTGGAGACCAAACTGCGCGCCAAGCGCGCCGAGCTGGCCCGGCTGCGCAATGAACACGCCGCGCTGCTGCGCCGGTACGCCACGGCCGAGACCGAGCGGGCCACCGCCCTGGAGGGCCGCCGCCGGCTCGCGATCGAGGCCACGGCCCCGGCCCGGGAGCTGACCGCGGGCGGCGCCGTTCCGGTACCGGGCCTGACGGCCGTCCGGCCCGCGTCCGTTGGGCCGGTCGCCGACGGCACGACGGCGGCGGGCATCACGCCCGGCACGCCGGCCGCCGCTCCGGACTCCACGGCCGCTCCGGTCCCCGCCGCCGCTCCGGACACCAGCGCCACTCCGGACCCCATCGCCTCCGCGGTTCCCAGCGCCTCCGCGGTTCCCACCGCGCGTGACTTCCGCAAGGCGGACGAGGCGCTGTTGCGGCTGAAGGAGAGCGCATCCCGGCAGGAGGCCGCCCGACGCGACGCCGCCCGGCGTGCGGAGCGGGAGCGGGCCGAGCGGCAGCGCGCCGCCGAACAGGCCCGCGCCGCCGCGCAGGTCCGTGCGACGGCCGAGGGCGCCCCCGCGCTGCGCCCGGTGCCGGCCGCCGCGGTCGCGCCGCTCAGCGCCCAGCACCGGCCCGCCCCGCGGACGACCGGCGGCTTCGACTTCTTCGGTACGGGGACGGGCACCGCGCCCAAGGAGGTATCCGCAGCGCCGCTGGAGGAGGACCTGGCGGACGTGGTGGGCGACGAGGCGGTGGCCGAACAGTCGGCCCGCGCGGTGGCCCGCCAGAAGGCGCAGCAGGCCGCTCCGGAGACCGCATCGGAGGTTGCTCCGGAGGCCGCCGCGGAGACCCGCCCGGAGCCGGCAGAGCCCGAGGCACGGGACGAGGCCGCGCCGGAAGCCTCCGGTGGGCCCGCTGCCGGGGAGCGCGCCGCCGGTGAGGTCATCGACCTGACCGCGCACGACGAGACCGAACAGATCGACGTCGTCGAGCTCCGCAGCGCGGCCGCACAGTAAACGGCACGAAGAGCAGGCAAGAGAAACGCCCGCACCGGTCATCGACCGGCGCGGGCGTTTTCGCGTGCCCTCAGAGCGTGTCCGCGCTCCGGAAAGTTATCCACACCCTGTGGACGACCCTGTTGGTGTTGGCCCGGGCGCTACCCCGCGTACAGCGGACCACGCCCCGCCCGTCACCCCGGGCCCGGCCGTCACTTGTCGATGTCGCCCACCACGAAGAACAGCGAGCCCAGGATGGCGACCATGTCGGCGACCAGAGTGCCGGGGAGCAGCTCCGTCAGGGCCTGGATGTTGTTGAACGAGGCGGAGCGGAGCTTGAGGCGGTACGGGGTCTTCTCGCCCTTGGAGACGAGGTAGTAGCCGTTGATGCCGAGCGGATTCTCGGTCCAGGCGTACGTCGCGCCCTCGGGGGCCTTGAGCACCTTCGGGAGCCGCTGGTTGATCGGCCCGGGGGCCAGCTCCGCCATCCGGTCCAGACAGGCGTCGGCCAGGTCGAGCGCGTTGTGCGTCTGCTCCAGCAGCACCTCGAAGCGGGCCAGGCAGTCGCCCTCGGAGCGGGTGACGACCTTCAGGGTGTCCTGCAGTTCCCCGTAGGCCAGGTACGGCTCGTCGCGGCGCAGGTCGAAGTCGACGCCCGAGGCGCGGCCGATGGGCCCGGAGACGCCGTAGGCGTGCACGGCCTCCGGGGTCAGCACGCCGACGCCGCGGGTCCGGCCGCGGAAGATCTCGTTGCCGAGGACGAGCCGGTCGAAGACGTCCATACGGGAGCGGACCTCGGACACCGCGTGCCGGGCGCGGCCCAGCCAGCCGGCCGGCAGGTCCTCCTTGAGGCCGCCGACGCGGTTGAACATGTAGTGCATCCGGCCGCCGGAGAGTTCCTCCATGACGTTCTGCAGCTCTTCGCGCTCGCGGAAGGCGTGGAAGACCGGGGTGATCCCGCCCAGCTCCAGGGGGTACGAGCCGAGGAACATCAGGTGGTTCAGTACGCGGTTCAGCTCGGCCAGCAGGGTGCGCGTCCAGACCGCCCGCTCCGGGACCTCCATGCCGAGCATCCGTTCGACGGCCATTACGACGCCGAGCTCGTTGGAGAACGCCGACAGCCAGTCGTGGCGGTTGGCGAGCACGATGATCTGGCGGTAGTCGCGCGCCTCGAAGAGCTTCTCCGCGCCCCGGTGCATATAACCGATCACCGGTTCGGCGTGGCTGATGCGCTCGCCGTCCAGTACCAGGCGCAGCCGCAGCACTCCGTGGGTGGAGGGGTGCTGGGGCCCGATGTTGAGCACCATGTCCGTGCTCTCCGCCGCACCGCCAATGCCGACCATCGTCTCCGTCATGGGGACAGTCTGACAGCTCCCGCCGGCAGGCCGACCGGCTGGACCAGCCAGTGGAAGGCCCCCAGGCCGCCCGGGTCGGTCAGCTCGGCGGCCTCGCCGGCCCCGCTGAGGGCCCGCAGGTAGGCGGCCGGATCGGTGGTCGCGAGGGCCAGCGGCGGCCGGCTGCCGTCGACGCCCAGGGAGCGCAGCGCGGCCCGCTGGGTGAGCAGCAGCGCCCCGGTGCCGCCGGCCGCCGCGCAGGCGTCCAGCGCCACGTGTGCGGTGATGTCGCGGCTGCCGTCCGGTACGGGGGCCGCCTCGCGGCCGTCGCGGAAGCCGGTGAGCGTGCCGTACGGCGGGCGGGCCTCCCGCAGGTGCGCGTAGTCGGCGGTCACGGCGAACCCGCGGCGCAGCGTCCGTACCGCACGCGTCCACGCCTCGTCCCGCGGCCGCCCGATCTCGGCCCGGTACCCCGGCCCGCCGTACGGCACGCTCACCGGCTTCCGCGACGGCCGCGAGGCGGCCCCCGTACCGGACGGCAGCCGCGACATCACCGCACACGTGGCGCTGGA
>NZ_NHSG01000102.1:0-24284 GCF_020024005.1 Streptomyces purpurogeneiscleroticus | reverse complement strand
CCCGCAGCACCGCCCGCCGCCTCCGCCGCGCCCTCCGTACGCAAGCCGCAGCGGCACTCCGTACGCGCGCAGATCCTGGCCGCCCTCCGCGACGCGCTGCTCTCCGGCGAGCTGGCCCCCGGCGCCGTCTACTCGGCGCCCGCACTCGCCGACAGCTTCGGCGTGTCGCCGACACCGGTCCGCGAGGCGATGCAGCAGCTCGCCGTCGAGGGCGCGGTCGAGGTGGTCCCCAACCGCGGCTTCCGGATCGCCGAGCGCACCCCCCGCGACCTCGCCGAGCTGGCGGAGGTACGGGCCATGCTGGAGGTACCGGCCGTACTGCGGCTGGCCCGTACGCTGCCCCCCGAACGCTGGGAGGAGCTGCGCCCACTGGCCGCCGCGACCGTCACGGCCGCCGGCCACGGCGACTGCGTGGCGTACGCCGAGGCGGACCGCGACTTCCACCGCGCGCTCCTCGCCCTGACCGGCAACCGCCAACTGACCCTCGTCGCCGACGACGTACAGCGCCGCACGTCCTGGCCGTGCGCCGGCACCCGAGTCGGCGTCGCCGACCTCCTCGCCGACGCCTCGGACCACATGGCCCTCCTCGACGCCCTCCAGGCCCAGGACCTCCCCCTGACAGAACGCATAGCCCGCGACCACCTCACGGGGAACCGCTTTCTGCACTGACCCCGGTGGCACCGGGGCGTCACTCGACTGGCGGCTCCTGTATTGCCGTGCTCTGCTGAAAGGAGCACGATCCCTCCCGGCTCGAGGCGGCCGCTATGAACAACTCCTCGAAACCGGACCCGCACGAATGGCGGCGTCAGCAGTCACCGTTGCACGGGCCCCGCGCCGACCATTTCCGCCGCAGCGGAAGGGCGCGGCTGCTCTCCGTCCTCGCCGCGCCGGCCGCGCTCATCGTGTTCGCCGGCATCGGCGGCTGCAGCGAGAGCGGTGGCCGGATGGACGCCGACCCGGAGCCGGCGGCGACCGAGCCCGGTCCAAAGGATTCCGAACCCTCGGCGGGCTCCGAGGAACCCGCCGATGCGCCCGCTTCCTCCGAGGAGCGGCGGAGCACCGCGCATGCCTCCGTAGCGCGCATCATCGACGGCGACACGCTGGAGGTCTTCGGCGGGGGCGGCGTCCTCCCGGACGGAGCCTCCGCCACCGTCCGCCTGCTGGAGATCGACGCCCCCGAGGTGGGCACCTGTCACGCCGACGAAGCGACCGACCGCCTCTCGGACCTGCTGCCGCTGGGTTCCGACGTGCGGATCGAACGCGACAAGGACCTGAAGGACGGCTACGGCCGTTATCTGCTGTACGTGTGGAACGACGGAGGGGAGTTCGTCAACGAGGCGATGGTCTCGGGCGGCGACGCCAAGGCGGTCCTCTACCCGCCCAACGACAAGCACTGGCCGACGATCTCCGGGGCGGCCGACGAGGCCGAGCAGGTGGGGGCGGGGCTGTGGGCCGGCTGCGACGACCCGACGCCGGTGCCGGAAACCACTGACACGCCGGACGAACCCACTGACGTACCGGCCGAGACGCCCACCGACCTCCCGGAGCAGGAGCCGGAGCCGGAGCCGGAACCGTCCAGGGAGACCCAGTCGCCCGAACTGCCGGCGGACGGCGCCGACATCGACTGCTCCGACCTGCCAGGGCCCACCCCGGTGGACCCCGGCGATCCGCACGACCTGGACCGCGACGGCGACGGCATCGGCTGCAACAGCTGATGCCCCGTCAGGCCGCCGCAGTCAGCTGTTCCGCCAGCCACGTGGGTACGCCGTCCATGAGGCGGAAGAGGCGGGCTGCCTCGGTGCGGAGGCGGGCTGCGTCTTCCTCCGGGGCGGCGTCGGCGAGGGCCGCCAGGGCCGGGGCCGTGCCGATGAGGTAGCCCAGTTCTTCGCGGAGGCGGAGGGATTCGGCGAAGCCGTGTCGGGCCTCCGCCAACTCGCCGTCGCGCAGGGCGAGTCCGGCCAGGTGGCGCCAGGTGAAGGAGAGCAGGAGCGGGTCGTCGTGGGCGGTGGCGGCGGCGTGTGCGCGGCGGTAGGCGGCCCGCGCGGACTGCGGGCTGTCGGCGATGTGTTCGGCCATCAGGCCGCGCCGGAAGTCCAGCAGCGCGCGCCCCTCGGCGGCGGGTGGCAGCAGTGCGGCGGCGCGGCCGAGGGCCGCCCTGGCCTCGTCGGCGCGGTCGCGTACGCCCAGGACCGTGGCGGCGTAGGCGAGATGGCCGCGCTCGCAGGCCGCGTCGCCGCGCTCGTCGTCGGTGGTCGCGCGGGCCTCGGCGTACCGCAGCGCGTCCTCGGCCTCCGCCCAGCCCGCGCAGGTGAACATGGAGCGCTCCACGAGGAGCGCCGCGCGACGGAGTGCGGCGGCCGGGTCGGCCGCGGCGTGCGGTTCGAGCAGTGCTGCCGCGTCCTCCCAGCAGCCGCGGGACCGGAGCCGCCAGACCGCCCGGTCCAGTGGGCCGTCCCCGTCCTTGTCCCCGTCCGCGGCCGGACCGGCGGTCCTGGCCGCCGGCAGTCCCGTCACCGGTGCTCCCGGCACCGGCAGTCGTTCGACAGATCCTTCGGACCCATCGGTTTCGGCAGATTCCGGCATGGCGGTGTCCGCCACATTGCCCTCCCCGAGCGCACCTTTGAGCTGGACTGGAAGCAGTGGGCGAATCTCAGCACGAATTTCGGCGTGGGGCCAAGGGGCTGGGTGAATGATTTCACAATCTCCGTTGGGCCGTGTACGAAGCGGAGTTGAGCCGCTAGCGGAGCCGATCATGGCTGTCCGGCGGGGTGCGTGCACGGGGTGATCGGTCGTCGACCGCCCTGACCTGGCGCTTCGATCGCCCTCGCGGCGGCAAGTGAAAGCCGCTCGAACGAGTGATCCGGAGTCACGCGGCCGGCCACGCGCCGTGCGCCCGTCGCCGCCCGCCCCGTGATCCCGCTGCCCGGTCCCGGTGCAGGAGGCGGTGGTGGACGCGTGGCGGAGTGCGGACAACCGGATGGAGGGGGACGCGGAGGCGCGTCGGCGGGGCGGAGATCATCACCGGTGCCGACGGCGCGGGCCTACTCCCAAGGGATGTTCCGCCACGGGCTGGCCGGGTCGGTGGTGAGGAGGTGGTGCGCGGTGGCCATGTCCTCGTACCAGTGGCCGAACTCCTCCTCGTCGAACTGCAGGCAGCGGCCGAGGATGAAGCCGGCGGAGAAGTCCTCCCAGGAGCGGTACGCGCTCCGGCTCGCCGCGCCGGCGCGCAGCACGGCCTGCTCCGCCTCCGCCAGGGTGCAGTAGCGCGCGCCCAGCCCCCAGCGGGCCATGCCCGAGGCGCGTCCGTAGTCCCACGCCTCGACGGACCGGACGAACTTCCCCTCGGGCAGTACGCCGTCCGCGCGGAATCGCGCCTCGTACCGCGCGATCCGCCCGATGAGCCGCTGTACCCCCGCGACCTGCGACGCGACCTCCGCCTCGCCGGGCGGTTCGGTCTTCGTCACGCCCTCCGGGGTGAGCTTGACCTCGGCCCCCTTCTCGGCGTTGTGCCGCAGTACCCGCTCGGCGACCCCGCGCCAGTGGTCCACGCTCACGGCGCCCGCGAAGTCCAGCGCGAGCGAGCGCCGCACGGCGAGCGCGAACTCCCACACCTCGCTGACCATGTCGGCGGCGGTCAGCCGTTCCTGGGCCTGCTGCCACGTCGCGCGGTCGGTGACGTTCCAGAACTCGGCGAGCTGCTTCTTCTCGGGGTAGTAGCCCCGGCCGTGGTGGGCCATGGCGTTCCACGGCTGCCCGTTCTTGACGAACAGCAGCGCCCCGCAGGCGAGTCCGTGCGCCACCGGGCCGTGCAGCGGGCCGCCCACGTGCAGGGCGCGCAGCCTGATCCCTTCCTCGTCGGATGAGAGAGAGGCGGCGGCGTCCGCCGCGTGCCGCTGCCACACGGCCCGGTGCCCGGGGGAGGCCGGGAAGTACGCCTCGCACGGGCTGCCGGGGTTGACTGCCAGCCACGGCGGGTCGTGCGGTTCCCAGTTGCGCGCGTACCAGTCCAGCGAGCCGGACCAGAAGACCGGGTCCTCGACGGGCGCGGGCAGCATGCCGATGGTGAAGGCGGCCAGGCACGGCGTCCCGGTCCGCCGGTCCCAGTACGGCTGGAAGCGCACCGTACCCGGGTGCGCGTCGGCCGCCGCCCGGGAGTCGGCGATGAACAGCTCGTTGCGGGCCAGCACGTCGAAGTACGCGGGCCAGTCGCCGCGCGTCTTCGCGTCGTACAGCTGCTGCTCGACCTCGCTCGGCGCCTGCCAGACCGGGGCTGCCGGTTCCGCCGGAGCCGCCGGTTCCGCGGGATCCGGCTCGGCGGCCGCCTCCGGCCCGTTCGTCGTCGCCATGGGAAAACCTTATCGAGCCGTGATCACGGGGCGCGCGGGGCCTGGCCAGTGCTGATCACAGTGCGCGCACGGCCGGCCGGGCCGCGCTCACGTCATCCGCAGCGCCAGGAAGAAGTCCAGCTTGTCCTCCAGCCGGGAAAGATCGCGGCCGGTGAGCTGCTCGATGCGGCCGACGCGGTAGCGCAGGGTGTTGACGTGCAGATGCAGCCGCCCGGCGCAGCGGGTCCAGGAGCCGTCGCTGTCGAGGAACGCCTCCAGGGTGGGGATCAGCTCGGCGCGGTGCCGGCGGTCGTAGTCCCGGAGCGGGTCCAGCAGCCGGGCCGTGAAGGCGCGGCGCACGTCGTCGGGGACGAAGGGGAGCAGCAGGACGTGCGAGGCCAGCTCCTCGTGGCCGGCCGCGCACACCGCGCCGGGCCGGGCCGCCGCGACCCGGCGGGCGTGCCGGGCCTCCTCCAGCGCGCCGCGCAGCCCCTCCGCCGAGTGCACGGCGGCGCTGACGCCGATGGTGAGCCGGCCGTCGTCGGACAGCCCGCGGGCCAGCGGCTCCGCGACCGCCCGGAGCAGCGACTCCGCGTGCAGGCCCTCGGTCTGGGTGTCCGTGTCGTCGTCGTGCAGCGCGGGCAGCGGTACGAGCGCGACCGCCTCGTCCCCCGTGTGCGCCACGGCGATGCGGTCCGCCGGGTCGGGGCCCGCGCTGCCCGGGTCGACCAGGATCTCTTCGAGGAGGGTCTGCGCGACCGGGCCGCCGGGCAGGTCCCCGCCGTCCCATTCGACGCGCGCGACCACGACCTGCCAGTGCGGCGCCGTGCCCAGGCCCGGCAGCAGCACGGGAGCGGCGACCCGCAGCCGGGCGGCGATCTCGGCGGGCGGGGCACCCGTCTGGACGAGTTCCAGCACTTCCTGGGCGAGCCGGCGGCGCACCGTACGGGCCGCGTCGCGCCGGTCCCGCTCCACGGCGATCAGCTGCGTGACGCCCTGCAGCAGGTCCAGCCGCTCCGCCGGCCAGTCCCCGGCGTCCGCCTCGACGGCCAGCAGCCAGTCCGAGAGCACGGTTTCGCGCAGGTCGCGGCCGCCGGTGCGGATGGGGAAGAGGGAGTACGTGCTGTTGCCGAGCAGGACGCGGTGCGGGCTGCGCCGTCCGGTGCGCGCCGCCGCCAGATGCTCGCCCGCCAGCTGTGCGCCGACCGCCGTGTCCCCGGCCGGCGTGGCGTCGCCGCCCGGAGCCGCGCCCGCGATCCGCCGTCCGGTGGGGGAGAGGACCCAGGCGCGCAGGTCGAGGTCGGAGCCGAGCAGGTCCAGTACGACCTCGGGGCCGCCGCCCGTCGGGCCGGACGTCATCAGGCGGCGGTGCCGGTCGACGACCGCGGCCAGGTCGCCGGCCCGCTCGCCGGAGACCTGCCGTACGACGTACTCGGTGATCGAGGCGAAGGAGACCGACTCGGTGACGGAGAAGAGCGGCAGGCGGTGGTGCGCGCAGGCCGCGACCAGGTCCTCGGGGACAGGGCCCAGCTCGGCCGTGCCGGCCGCGAGACCGGCCACCCCGGCTTGGGCCAGGATGCGTACGAACCGTTCCGAATCCTCCGGCTCGCGCCGCCAGGCGAGCCCGGAAAGCACCAGCTCGCCCCCCGAGAGGTAGCGGCTGGGGTCGCGCAGGTCGGTGGTCATCACGCCCCGGACCGTCCGGTCCAGCTCGTCCTCGCCTCCGAGCAGCCGCAGGCCCAGGGAGTCGGTGTCCAGGAGTGCGCGGAGCCGCATGACGTCGCCCGCCGATCTTTCTGTCTGGTGTTGCCGGTGGAATACCGCGAGGTTGCCGTGCCCCGCTTTTCGTTCGAATCTACAAGACAGCTGGCCTGGCCAGCCAACCGCTTCATGTTTTCGGTGACTGCACCGGGTACGCGCCTGGCACGTGTACTGGGTCACATCGCGTAACTGAAACATGAACGACCGATGAACCACTTCGGAGAAGAGAGCCACGCATGGACTTCCTTCGCCCCGCCAGCTGGGAGGAGGCGCTCGCCGCAAAGGCCGAGCACCCCACCGCTGTGCCGATTGCGGGCGGCACGGACGTGATGGTCGAGATCAACTTCGACCACCGCCGCCCCGAGTACCTGATGGATCTGAACCGCATCGGTGATCTGCGGGAGTGGGAGACCGGAGCGGACACCGTACGGCTCGGCGCCTCCGTCCCGTACACCCAGATCATGGAGAACCTCCGCGCCGAGCTGCCCGGTCTGGCGCTCGCCTCGCACACCGTCGCCTCCCCGCAGATCCGCAACCGCGGCGGCGTCGGCGGCAACCTCGGCACGGCGTCCCCGGCCGGGGACGCGCACCCCGCGCTGCTGGCGTCCGGCGGCGAGGTCGAGGTGGAGTCCGTACGCGGCCGCCGCATGATCCCCATTGACGAGTTCTATCTCGGCGTGAAGCGCAACGCCATGGAGCAGGACGAGCTGATCCGCGCCGTCCACCTGCCGAAGGCCACCGGGCCGCAGCAGTTCTCCAAGGTCGGCACGCGCAACGCCATGGTGATCGCGGTGTGCGCGTTCGGCATCGCGCTGCACCCGGAGACGAAGACCGTACGGACCGGCATCGGCTCGGCCGCGCCCACCCCGGTACGCGCCAAGGAGGCGGAGACCTTCCTTGCCGCGGCGCTCGACGAGGGCGGCCACTGGGAGTCCGGTGCGCCGATCCCGGTGTCCGTGGCGAAGCAGTTCGCCCAGCTGGCGAGCGGCGCCTGCAACCCGATCGACGATGTGCGCGGCAGCGCGAAGTACCGCCGGCACGCGGTCGGCATCATGGCCCGCCGCACGCTCGGCTGGGTCTGGGAGTCCTACCGCGGCGACGGCCGCACAGCACAAGGAGGCGCACAGTGCGCGTGAAGTTCACCGTCAACGGCCGCGAGCAGACGGCCGACGACGTCTGGGAAGGCGAGAGCCTGCTGTACGTGCTGCGCGAGCGGATGGGCCTGCCGGGTTCGAAGAACGCCTGCGAGCAGGGCGAGTGCGGCTCCTGCACGGTCCGTCTGGACGGGGTGCCGGTGTGCTCCTGTCTGGTCGCGGCCGGCCAGGTCGAGGGCCGCGAGGTCGTCACCGTCGAGGGGCTGGCCGACTTCGCCCGGCAGCGCGCGGAGCACGGCGGCTGCGGTGCGGGGGTCTGCGGCGGCAAGGGCACGACGCTGGACGAGGCGAAGGGCTGGGCCGCCAGGCCCACCGGTACGGGCGACAGCCAGGCCGGTGAGCAGGGCACCTCCCCGCATGCAGCTCTCTCGCCCATCCAGCAGGCGTTCATCGACGCGGGCGCCGTCCAGTGCGGCTTCTGCACGCCCGGCCTGCTGGTCGCCGCCGACGAGCTGCTGGAGCGCAACGCCCAGCCGTCCGACGCCGACATCCGCGAGGCGCTGTCGGGCAACCTGTGCCGCTGCACGGGCTACGAGAAGATCCTCGACGCGGTCCGCCTCGCGGCCGCCCGCGGCGAGAACGAGACCGCAGGAACGGGGGCCTGACCATGGCCGGAGTCACCCGGACACCCACCAACCTCACCCAGGGCAGCAAGACCCCGGCCGGCATCGGCGCCTCCACGCTGCGGCCCGACGGCACGCTCAAGGTGACCGGCGAGTTCGCGTACTCGTCGGACATGTGGCACGAGGACATGCTGTGGGGCTACACGCTGCGCAGCACCGTCGCGCACGCCGAGATCCGCTCCATCGACACCTCCGAGGCGCTCGCCCAGGCCGGTGTCTACGCGGTCCTCACCTATGACGACCTGCCGACCGCGGTGAAGAACTACGGCCTGGAGATCCAGGACACCCCGGTACTGGCCAATGGCCGGGTGCGGCACCACGGGGAGCCGGTGGCGCTGGTCGCCGCCGACCACCCGGAGACCGCCCGCCGGGCCGCCGCCAAGATCAAGATCGACTACGCGGAGCTGCCGGTCGTCACCGACGAGGCCAGCGCCACCGCCGAGGACGCGCCGCTGCTCCATCCGGGTCGCAAGGACCACCACGCGGGTCACGTACCGCACCCGAACATCGTCCACCGCCAGCCGATCATCCGCGGCAACGCCGACGAGGCCGCCGAGCGCGCGGACGTGATCGTCACCGGTGAGTACGACTTCGGCATGCAGGACCAGGCGTTCCTGGGCCCGGAGTCCGGCCTCGCCGTGCCGGCCGAGGACGGCGGCGTCGACCTGTACGTCGCGACCCAGTGGCTCCACTCGGACCTGCGGCAGATCGCGCCGGTACTGGGCCTGCCGCCGGAGAAGGTCCGCATGACGCTCTCCGGCGTCGGCGGTGCCTTCGGCGGCCGCGAGGACCTGTCGATGCAGATCCACGGCTGCCTGCTGGCGCTCCGTACGGGCAAGCCCGTGAAGATCGTCTACAACCGGTTCGAGTCCTTCTTCGGGCACGTCCACCGGCACCCGGCCAAGCTCTGGTACGAGCACGGCGCCACCAAGGACGGCAAGCTCACCCACCTGAAGTGCCGCATCGTCCTGGACGGCGGCGCGTACGCCTCCGCCTCCCCGGCCGTCGTCGGCAACGCCTCCTCGCTCGCCGTCGGCCCGTACGTCGTCGACGACGTGGACATCGAGGCCATCGCGCTCTACACGAACAACCCGCCCTGCGGCGCGATGCGCGGCTTCGGCGCGGTCCAGGCGTGCTTCGCGTACGAGGCGCAGATGGACAAGCTGGCCAAGGCGCTCGACATGGACCCCGTCGAGCTGCGGCAGCGCAACGCCATGGAGCAGGGCACGCTGCTGCCGACCGGGCAGGTCGTCGACTCGCCCGCGCCGGTCGCCGAGCTGCTGCGCCGCGTGAAGGCCATGCCGCTGCCGCCGGAGAACCAGTGGGAGACCACCGAGGGCGCCGACGTCCGCGCGCTGCCGGGCGGTCTGTCCAACACCACCCACGGTGAGGGCGTCGTCCGCGGCATCGGCTACGCCGTCGGTATCAAGAACGTCGGCTTCTCCGAGGGCTTCGACGACTACTCCACCGCGCGCGTCCGCATGGAGGTCATCAACGGCGAGCCGGTCGCGACCGTGCACACCGCGATGGCCGAGGTCGGCCAGGGCGGCGTCACCGTCCACGCGCAGATCGCCCGTACCGAGCTGGGCGTCCAGCAGGTCACCATCCAGCCCGCGGACACCCAGGTCGGCTCGGCCGGCTCCACCTCCGCCTCCCGGCAGACCTATGTCACCGGCGGCGCGGTGAAGAACAGCTGCGAGTCGGTGCGCGAGCAGGTCCTGCAGAAGGGCCGGCTCAAGTTCGGTACGTACCACCCGGCGTGGGCCACCGCCGAGCTGCTCCTGGAGGGCGGCAAGGTCGTCACCGACGGCGGCGAGGTGCTCGCGGACATCGTGGACGTGCTCGGCGAGGAGTCGGTCGAGGTCGAGCTGGAGTGGCGGCACCGCCCCACCGAGGCGTTCGACCTGGAGACCGGCCAGGGCAACGGCCACGTGCAGTACTCCTTCGCGGCGCACCGCGCGGTCGTCGAGGTCGACACCGAGCTCGGCCTGGTCAAGGTCATCGAGCTGGCCTGCGCGCAGGACGTCGGCAAGGCGCTCAACCCGCTGTCCGTCGTCGGCCAGATCCAGGGTGGCACCACCCAGGGCCTGGGCGTGGCGGTCATGGAGGAGATCGTCGTCGACCCCAAGACCGCGAAGGTACGCAACCCCTCCTTCACCGACTATCTGATCCCCACGATTCTGGACACCCCGACTATTCCGGTGGATGTCCTCGAACTTGCCGATGAGCACGCGCCTTACGGACTGCGTGGCATCGGCGAGGCGCCGACCCTGTCGTCGACCCCGGCAGTCCTCTCCGCAATCCGGGCGGCGACAGGTCTGGCACTCACGAAGACGCCGGTGCGACCGGAACACCTCACCGGCACGTGAGAACCCTCCGGGCGGTGCGGACTTTTGGGGTGTCCTGTCCGTCCTCCTGCGGTTCGTACCGCCCGGAGTTTCCCCCACGTCAGCCCGGGCTCCTAGGATCCCTCCTCGGCGCCGCATCTGGCTGAAAAACGTTCGTCTCGGGCCGTCCCCCGGGTCGTGCGGCCCGCTCCATCCCAAATCTCACATTTCCCCCCTTGTGAGTGCCCCTATGAACCTTGGGAGATAGGCACCATGACCCAGCCCACCATTGAGCCGACGACCACGGCGGAGGACGCCGGCGCGGGTACGCGCCAGCCCGCCGGCCGGTCGTGGCTCGACCGGTACTTCCACATATCCGAACGCGGCTCGACCCTCGGCCGGGAGCTGCGCGGCGGCATCACCACCTTCATGGCGATGGCGTACATCCTCCTGCTCAACCCCGTCCTGCTCAGCGGCAAGGACGCGGTCGGCGGCACCCTCTCGCCCAGCGCGGTGATCACGGCGACGGCCTTCGCGGCGGCGCTGGCCACGCTGCTGATGGGTCTCGTCGGCAAGGTGCCGCTGGCGCTCGCTGCCGGCCTGAGCGTCTCCGGCGTGCTCGGCACCCAGGTGATCAGCGACATGACCTGGCCGCAGGCCATGGGCATGTGTGTGATCTACGGTGTCGTGATCATGCTGCTGGTGATCAGCGGCCTCCGCGAGAAGATCATGAACGCCATTCCGCTGGCGCTCAAGCACGCGATCACCATCGGCATCGGGCTCTTCGTCACCATGATCGGCCTGGTCAAGGCCGGGTTCGTCGGCATCGGCAACGCCTCGGCGCCGGTCACCCTCGGCGTCGGCGGCCACCTCTCCGGCTGGCCGGTCCTCGCCTTCTGCATCACCCTGATCGTCATCTTCATGCTGCTGGCCCGCAACGTGCCCGGCGCGATCCTGATCGGCATCGCCGTCGGCACCGTCTTCTCGCTGATCGTCACCGCGGTCAACGGGCTGGGCGCCAAGCAGTGGGGCCTCGCGACCCCCAAGCTCCCCGACAACCTGGTCTCCACCCCGGACTTCGGACTGCTGGGACACGTCGAGTTCGGCGGCTTCGCCGAACTGGGCGCCGCCACCGTCGGCATGGTCGTCTTCACCCTGGTACTGGCGGGCTTCTTCGACGCCATGGCCACGATCATCGCCGTCGGCCAGGAGGCCAAGCTCGCCGACCACCTCGGCCGGATGCCGGGCCTCAACAAGGCCCTGCTCATCGACGGCGCGGGCGGCGCGATCGGCGGCGTCTCCGGCGCCTCCGGCCAGACCGTCTTCATCGAGTCCGCGAGCGGCGTCGGCGAGGGTGCCCGTACGGGCCTGTCGGCCACCATCACCGGCCTGCTCTTCGGCCTGGCGCTGCTCTTCACCCCACTGGCGGAGATCGTCCCCGCCCAGGTCGCGTCCGCCGCGCTGGTCGTCATCGGTTCGATGATGATGCAGAACGCACGGCACGTGGACTGGAAGGACCGTTCCGTCGCGATCCCGGTCTTCCTGACCGTGGTCCTCATGCCGTTCACGTACTCGATCGTCAACGGCGTCGCCGCCGGCGTCATCTCGTACTGCGCGATCAAGCTCGCGCAGGGCAAGTGGCGCGAGCCGAGCCCGCTCATGTGGGTCCTCGCGGTGGTCTTCATCTTCAACTTCGCATTCGTCAATGTGGGGCATTAGGGACCTCTCCCGCTGCCCCGCCCGGAGGCCCTGACCGGCCCTCCGCGCAATCGCAGACAAGGAGCTGGACATGCTGGACATCGCCGAAGAGCTGAACCGGTGGGTCGAGCAGGGACGCGACTTCGCCGTGGCCACCGTGGTGGGCGTCGGCGGCAGCGCGCCCCGGCAACCGGGCGCCGCCCTCGCCGTCGACCGCGACGGCACGGCGATCGGGTCCGTCTCCGGCGGTTGCGTGGAGGGCGCGGTCTACGAACTGTGCCAACAGGCTCTGGAGACCGGCGAGCCGGTCCTGGAGCAGTTCGGCTACAGCGACGAGGACGCCTTCGCGGTCGGCCTGACCTGCGGCGGCATCATCGACATCCTCGTCACCCCGGTACGCACGAGCGCCCCGGAGCCATCGGAGGGGCCGGACGACCCCCCGGCCCCGGTGGACAGCACCTCCGGGACGCTCGTCGCGGCGGTGGCCGCCGCCGTCACCCCTGAGGCGGCGGCCCTCGCGCGCATCGTCTCCGGCCCGGCCGAACTCCTCGGCCGCGCCCTCCTCGTCCGCGCCGACGGCAGCCACACCGGCAGCCTCGGCGGCCACCCCGCACTCGACCGCACCGCGGTCGAGGAGGCCCGCGCGCTGCTGGACGCGGGCCGCACCACCACCGTCGAGATCGGCGCGGACGGCAGCCAGTGCGGCGTCCCGCTGACCCTCCTCGTCGAATCCTCCGTACCGCCCCCGCGGATGCTCGTCTTCGGCGCCATCGACTTCGCCGCGGCCCTGGTGCGGGCCGGCAAGTTCCTCGGCTACCACGTCACCGTCTGCGACGCCCGTCCCGTCTTCGCGACCAGGGCCCGCTTCCCCGACGCAGACGAGATCGTCATCGACTGGCCGCACCGCTACCTGGACTCCCAGGAGCTGGACTCCCGTACGGTCCTCTGCGTCCTCACCCACGACGCCAAGTTCGACGTCCCCCTCCTCGAACGCGCCCTCAAGCTCCCCGTCGCGTACGTAGGCGCCATGGGCTCCCGCCGCACCCACCTGGACCGTCTGCGCCGCCTGCGCGAGGCAGGCATGACCGACCTCGAACTCAACCGCCTCCGCTCCCCGATCGGGCTCGACCTCGGTGCCCGCACCCCCGAGGAGACGGCCCTCTCCATCGCCGCCGAAATCGTCGCCACCCGCCGCGGCGGCACCGGCGTGCCGCTCACCGGCGCCCATACCCCGATCCATCACGACACATCGGTCACGACACGCCGTATCGGATCGGTTGCCTGAGGGCAGCAATACCGCTCCCGCTGGGCGGAAGCTAAGATCGGCGGCCGGCCGTCCGCGCCATTCGTGGGCGGCTGTCGCCATGTCCGAGAACGAAGGAACACCGCACGATGAACTCGCCGGACAGACCGCTCACCCCGATCTACGACCAGCTCATCAACGAGCACGGTGACGTCGCCACGGAGGCACGCGAGTACGCCAAGAAGACCGAGCGGGAGGCCACCGAAGTCCTCGACTTCCGCATGCCGGCCCCGCCGGCGCAGCAGTCGGCGCAGTAGTTCCCGAGGCGTCCTGGGACTTCGGTCCTCAAGGCGCCCCCGGCACCCGCAACGCCAGCAGCGCCACGTCGTCCTCGTTCGCCGCGTACAGGGCTCTGCTGATGAGCTGGTCGCAGAACTCGTCCAGGGAGCGGTCGGCCAGGGCGGCGGCGAAGCTGGCGAGTTGGTCGAGGCCCTCGCTCAGTGGCAGGCCGCGGGCCTCGATCAGGCCGTCGGTGTAGAGGACGACCGTGCTGCGCGGTGGCAGGGCCTGCTGGAAGTCGGTGCGTGCGGGCGACAGCTCGGTACCGAGTACCAGGTCGGCGGCGCCGTGCTCCAGGAAGCACACCCGGCCGTCGGCGTGCACCAGCAGCGGCGGCGGGTGCCCGGCGTTGGTCCAGCGCAGCCGCCAGTGGCCGGCCTGCGCGCGTTCGACCTGGGCCAGGATCATGGTGGCCAGCTGCACGTCGCTGATGTGGACGAGCGCCCGGTCCAGCCGGTCGACGGTGACGGACGGGGCCTCGGTGTGCTCCCAGGCGAAGGCCCGCAGCATGTTGCGTACCTGTGCCATGCAGGCCGCCGCCTGCAGGTCGTGGCCGACCACATCCCCGATGACCAGCGCCGTCGTCCGGTCCGGCAGCCGGAAGGCGTCGTACCAGTCACCGCCGACCCGGGAGGCGTGCGGCGCCGGGTGGTAACGCACCGTCATCTCCAGGCCCTCGATGTGGGGGAGCGGCGGCAGCAGATGGCGCTGCATCGTCTCGGCGACCCGCCGCTGCCGCTCGTACAGCTGCGCGTTGTCCACGGCGAGACCGGCCCGCCGGGCGATGTCGTCGACCAGCGCCAGTTCCGCCGCGTCGAAGGGCTTCTCCTGCTCCGTACGGACCAGGGTCAGCGCGCCCAGCACCTTGCCCGGGCCGCGCAGCGGCGCGATCACCGCCGACCGCATGCCGATCGCCCGGAACATCTCGCGCTGCTGGACGGCGATGCCGGAGTCCGGCGGCCCCGCGTAGTCCTCGGGTGTCACGATCCGCGGCGCCGCCCCGCGCAGCACCCGGGAGAGCGGCATCCGCGACCCCTCCAGCACCGGCGGCATCGGCCCGGCCAGCTCCTCCACCCGCACGTGCCGGCCCCCCACGTGGTGCACGACGGCCACCCGCCGCAGCTTGCCCTGCTCCTCCAGGAGATCGACCACCGCCCAGTCCGCCAACCGGGGGACCACCAGCCGTACGAGCCGCTTCAGCGACTCGTCCAGGTCGAGGGTGGAGGTGAGCACGGCGGTGGTCTCGGCGACCATCGTCAGCCGGTCGGCGAGATCGGTCAGCGCCTGGAGGTTCTCCGGCGGCGTCGGCGTCTGCGCCTCATCCGGCGGCCGCTCGAAGAAGACCACGACCGCGCCGTCCGGCACGCCGTCCACCTCGTACGGCACGGACAGCCCGCCCACACAGATCAGCTCGCCGTCCCCGCGCGCGAACCACTGGCAGCCCTCCAGGGACACCGTCCGGCCGGACAGGAACGCCTGGAGGAGCACGCAGTTCGGCCGCGGCAGCCGTGAGCCGTCGGGATTGCGGTGCAGCAGCTCGTGCGGGTCACCGCCGAGCAGCTCGCCGGCGGGGCGCCCCAGCAGCTCCTCTGCCTTGTCGTTGACGTGTGAGATCCGCCCGTAGCCGTCCTGGATGTAGACCCCGGCCGCCAGCCCGGCCGGCAGTACCGGCTCCGGCTCGCTTCCGGTCGCGGGAACCGCCACGCCCGGCCCTCCTCACTGACGCCACCTGCACCGACGAGCTCCTCCAGCGTCTCGCAGGATGGCGGGCGCGGCCCGCTGGAAGCCCGGGCGGGAGGGGGCGTACGAGTGGGGCGTACGAGCGGTGCGTACGGGGGAGCGGCGAGGGCGCGGCTACGGCAGCAGGCCCGCCCGGCGCGCCGCGACCACGGCCTGCAGCCGGGTGTGGACGCCCAGCTTGCGCATGGCGGAGCGCAGATAGCCCTTGACCGTCTCCGGGCGCAGCCCCAGCCGCTCGGCGACCGCGACGTTCGTCGCGCCCGAGGCCACGCAGGAGAGCACGTCCACCTCGCGCGGCGAGAGCGCGACGGCGGGACCCCCGCGTGCCCCGCCCGAGGCCGCCGCGAGCCGGCCGCAGGCCGCCAGCATCTCCTGCCGCAGCAGCGGATCACCGACCCGCTGCGCCAGGGTGCGCAGCGCGCTGTGCGCCTCCCTGACCTCCTCCCACATCACGGGATCGGCGGTGGTCGGCTGCCGCGCCACCGACAGCAGCCGCTCCGCCTCGTCCTGCACCACCAGCGCCTGCTCCAGCTCCCTGGCCGCCTCCAGCGCGGCGGACAGCGGCCGGTCGCCCAGCTGCAGCGGCTGCCGCAGCGCCCCGTACAGCACGCCGCGCACCCGCCGCCGCACCACGACCGGTACCGCCAGTACGGCCTTCAGTCCCTCGGCCGCCACCGCCGCGTCGTACTCGTGGCTGATCACGGCGGAGGAGTGGTAATCGGTCACCGCGAAGGGCCGGGAGCGGGCCGCCGTCTTGCCGCCCAGGCCGTTGCCCGAGTGGACTGACAGCCCGCGCAGCGCGGTGGTGGTCGCCCCGGTCAGCTCGTTGATGCGGAACCGGCCCGTACCGGTCACCAGCCCGCCGAACGCCACCGGCAGCCCGCTCGCCCTGCGCAGCCGCAGCAGCGCCGCTCTGACGTCCGCCGATCCGCTCTGCTCCGGCTCGTTCAGCACGCGCCAACCTCCGCTTCCCCCCATTCGGGGGTGGTGAGACCTGCGTCACTGATTACACGATGGCCGGAAGCCGCGGGGCAATGAGGATGCGGTCGGCGGCTTGACCGACGGCGAATCGGTCGAGGATACGGAAGCGGCGCTCCACCGGACCGCCCACCGAGCTGTACCACTTGCCCCAGCCGAATGTTGCGAACACAGGAGAGAGTGCTAATGCGGACACCGATGACCGTCGCGGACTTCCTCGACCGGGCGGAGCTCGGCTTCGCCGCAAGCCCCGGCGTGATCGACGAGCCGGACCAGCCCGCCCCGCCGGTGCCCGAGTCCACGTACGGCCGGCTCGCCGAGCGCGTACGCGCCTGGCAGGCGGGCTTCGACGCCCTGGGCGTCGGCGAAGGCGAGCGGGTAGCGGTCGCCAGCCACAACTCCGCCCGCCTCCTCGAGCTCCTCTTCGCCGTCCCGATGAGCGGCCGCATCTGCGTCCCCATCAACTTCCGCCTCAAGCCCGAGGAGGTCGACTACCTGGTACAGCAGAGCGGCGCCTCGGTCCTTCTCGTGGACCCGGAGCTGGACGAGGCGTTGTCCGGTGTCAAGGCCCGCCACCGCTTCGTACTCGGCGACCGGACCGAGAACGAGCTGATGCGCTTCGGCGTCGAGCCGCGCCCGTGGTCGAACCCGGACGAGGACGCCACCGCCACCATCAACTACACCTCCGGCACCACCGCCCGCCCCAAGGGCGTCCAGCTCACCCACCGCAACATCTGGGTCAACGGCCTGACCTTCGGCCTGCACACCCGCGCCTGGGAGCGCGACGTCTACATGCACACCCTCCCGATGTTCCACTGCAACGGCTGGGGCATGCCGTACGTCATGGCCGGTCTCGGGGTCAAGCAGGTGGTCCTCCGCAAGGTCGACGGCACCGAAATCCTCCGCCGCGTCGACGAACACGGCGTCACCCTCATGTGCGGCGCCCCCGCCGTCTGGAACGCGGTACTCGACGCGGCAGCCACCTGGGAGGGCGAGATCCCCGGCCGCGACCGCGTCCGCGTCGTCTGCGCCGGCGCCCCGCCCCCGAGCAGGACCATCCAGCGCATGAGCGACGAACTGGGCTGGGAGTTCACCCAGATCTACGGCCTGACGGAGACCTCCCCCCTCCTCACCTTCAACCGCCTCCAGCCCGCCGACGACGCCCTCCCCGCCGAGGACCGCGCCCGCAAGCTCTCCCGCGCCGGCATCCCCGCCCTCGGCGTCACACTCAAGGTCTCCGACTCCGGCGAGGTCCTGGCCCGCTCCAACACGGTCCTGGAGGGCTACTGGGAAAAGCCCGAGGAAACCGAAGCGGCCCTGGGCGACGGCTGGTTCCACACCGGCGACGGCGGCACCATCGACGAAACCGACGGCCACCTCACGATCTCCGACCGCAAGAAGGACGTCATCATCACCGGCGGCGAAAACGTCTCCTCGATCGAGGTCGAGGACACCATCTTCAGCCACCCGGCGGTCGCCGAGGTGGCCGTCATCGGCGTCCCCCACGAGAAGTGGGGCGAGACCATCAAGGCCCTCGTCGTCCTCACCGAAGGCGCAACGGCGACGGAAGCCGACATCATCGCCCACTGCAAGCAGCACATGGCGGGCTACAAGGCCCCCACAACCGTCGAATTCCGCGAAGCCATCCCCCGCACGGCCACCGGCAAAATCCAGAAGTTCAAGCTCAGGGAGCCTTACTGGTCGGGGCGGGACCGGCAGATCAACTGACCGCAGGCTGTGACCGCGGCCTGTGACTGCCGCCTTCTGCCGTCAGTCGTGGGGCAGGAGGGTGCCGAGCGGGCCGAGGTCGAGATTGAGGTCTTCGGGCCGGATGCCGTGCTGCTCGCAGAGTTCGGCCATGCGCTGGTCGAGCATCATGAGGGTGGCGCCGATCTCCTCGATCTGCCCGTCGTGCAGGTCTCCCTGCTCGACGCGGCGGATCGCCTGCCGTTCCATGAGCTGCCGCAGCAGCTCCACCACGGTCAGGACGAGGGTGACCAGGTCCTTCCCCATCCGGTCGCGGTCCACGTCGAGTCGTGCGCTGGTCACAGGGGCCCTCCGTCCGGCCACGGGGCGGGTACGCGTTCGCTGACCGAGGAAAGGAGTGCGTGCAGCGAGACCCGTACCAGCGGAACGTCCGCGATGGCGATGACCAGGTCACCGCTCACGACCACACCGGTGGCCAGGACACGGTCCAGCAGGTCGACGAGCGGAACCCCGATCGGTCCGGACAGCGGCTCGGGGGTGTCCCAGGGCACCGGTTCTCCCGTCATCGTTCACACCTCGCTGACGAACGAATAGGGGACCCACGGGCCGGAGATCTCGATGCGCGCTCCGGCCCGGCCGCACCACGCCCGGGTCAGCGCGGCGAACTCGTGCGCGCGGTGTTCGGCCACGAGGTAGGCGGCGTTGAGAAGCTGGCTGCCTTGCCCGTCCGACGGCCGGTGGCCGTGGGGCCGCAGCCTGCGCGCGGCGGTGGCGAGCTTCCCCAGCTCGGCATCGACCTCCTCCGCGATCCGCAGGCTCTGCTCATGGTGCTGCTCGCGCCGCTGCTGGAGGCCGCGCTTGCGCTCCAGGTAGGCGAGGCCGGCGCCCGGTGCCGGACGGCCGCGGTCCGCGGACGGAGCGGGCCGGAGCGCACCGGCGGGCGGCGAGGCCGGGGGGCTGTAGACCTTCACGCCCCACTCGGCATGGTGCGCGATGCGCCTGAGTACGGCGTGGAAGCGGTCCGCCTCACCCTCCAGCGCCTGCCGGGCTCTTGCGTCGCTGAGGTACAGGGTGGCCAGGGGAAGGGGGACGGCGGAGCCGTGCGCCGCGGCCGCGGACACGACCTCGTGGTGGGAACGGGCGCACCGTTCGAGGTTCTGCGGGTCCGAGAGGCGCTGCTGCCAGGCATCGTCGGTGAAGTCGTCAGCGGGGACGCTCTGGACGACACCGACCAGTGAGCCGAGCGGCAGGGCGCGCACGGGCTCCCCGGTGTTCATACCGTCCAGCTCCGCGACGACGGCCGGGTCCAGGGTGCGGGCGACGGCGAAGACGTAGGTGGCTTTGGTGGCTTCGGTGGCTTTGGCCGCCGGGCCGGAGGCGGGCTGCGTCATGTGCGTGGTGCCTCCTTGGTCTCTTCCGTCCCTTCCTCCGGATCCTCCGGACTCTCCAGAGACGCCAGTCGGTCGCGAAGCCGGTGGTTCTCGTCCTGGAGGGCGCTGTGGGCTGCCCGGGAGCTGAGCGCGGGGTCGGTCTCCCACCAGTCGATACCGGCCTTCTTCGCGGTGTCGACCGAGGCGACGAACAGCCGCAGCCGGATGGTCAGGAGCTCGATGTCAAGGAGATCGATCTTGATGTCTCCGGCGATGACAATCCCCTTGTCGAGAACGCGCTCGAGGATGTCGGCGAGGTTGGTGTTCGGCGGCCCCGGGACAGGGGCGGAGCCGGAACGGAAATCGACGTCACTCACCCGGGCACCTCACTCCCTCCGACTCGTCGGCGACTCGGCTTCGTCTTCCCACTCCTCTTCATCGCCCTCCTCGTCTCCCTCGTCCTCGTCCTCGTACTCGGCGTCCCCGTCGTCGTTCCCTTCGCCTTCGTCCTCCGCCTCCTCGTAGTCGTCGCCCTCCTCGTCCCGCGACCCGGCTTCTTCCTCTTCCACCGCGTCTTCGTGCGACACCACGACTTCGCCGTCGCGGATCTCGCCGCGCCAGGCTTCGGGCTCTTCGTCGGTGAGGGTGACGTACCGCTGGAAGTGCTTGAAATCCAGTCGTACGCGACGGCCCTGCGCCCGCCAGAGATTGCCCGTCTTCTCGAAGAAGCCGGCCGGGTAGTACTCGAGGACCAGCACGATGCGCGTCAGCGTCGGCCCCAGCTCGTGGAAGCTCACCGCCCCGCGTGTGGTGCCCTTGGCCCCTTCGGACGTCCAGACGATGCGGTCATCGGGGATCTGCTCCAGCACGGTGGCCTTGAAGCTGCGGGCGGACGGCCCGACTTTGACCTTCCAGTCGCTGGCTGCCTCATCGCTCATCGAGACGTTCTGCACACCCTTGGTGAAACTGCTGAACTTGTCGTACTGCGTCCAGTGGTCGTAAGCGGTACGCAACGGCACGCCCACATCGAGGACTTCGATGATGTTCATGAACTTGCCGCCGCTGGAGCCGCCTTTCCCCTTGCCGCCCCCGAACGTCTCCTTGGCCTTCCCGACGATGCTGTCCTTGACGCCCTTGGCCTTCTCGGCAGCGATCGCCTTCAGCGGGGATTCGCCCTTGAACAGGCGGGATCCGATGGCGGGCAGTGTGCCGCCGCTCTCGGCCGCGTCGGACAGCTGGTCCGTGAGGCCGGTCAGCTTGTCGCTCGCCTTCTCGGCGTACTGGCCCGCCCGGGCGCTGAGGTACTTCGTCAGCTCCGCACGCAGCCGGCTGAATCCCGATTCCTCGGGCTGTTCCTCTTCCATTCTGCCCATGCCGCGTTACCTCCGCCGAACTGCGCGACCGGCCGTCTTCTTGGCAGCGCGTTTCGAGGACCTCTCCTGCTTTCCGGTCTCCTGCTTTCCCGTCTCCTGCTTTCCCGGTGCCTTCTTCTTCGCCGCGGACCGACGCGCCCCGGTCGTCTCTTTCGCCGGTGCCTTTTTCGCCGCCTTCTTCGCAGCACGCCTGGGCGGCCCCTGGTCCTCTTCCTCTTCCTCGCCCTCTTCCGCCTCGCCGGCCGAACCCAGCTGTGCCGTACGCTCGCTGAGGGCGTCGGCCAGTGACGTCATGCCCCGGTTCGCGGCGGCTGTGACGGCCTTACGGCCGGCGTCGAGCACCTCACCCCGCAACTGCTCCTGGAGTTCGGCGACCTGCGGGATCTCTCCGAGCCTGTGCATTCCCTCGGCGGCGAGCTCACGCGGCCGGAGGCCGAACCGCCTTCCCGCCAGATACGTCGCGGCAGTGAGCGCCAGTCGGCCCTTCTTCGTGCGGCCCAGTACGTAGCCGCCGATCAGCGCGGCCGCCAGTGTCACCTTGGTCTGTTGGTCCATGTGGAGTCGCATTCGGATCGCTCGGCAAGTGGTGCGGACGGGACGGACGCGTACAACCGGTCGAGCAGCATTTCCTCCTGCCGCTCGAACTCTTCGAGGCCGATGTGTCCGTCTTCGAGCTCTTGATTGAGCGCGCCCAGCTGGGCGCGGAGTACGGCCGGGTCGTGAATTTCGTTCTCGGCGGCGTCCTGCAGCTTTTCCGCCACCCAGGCCACGCCGCGGACCGGAGCCAGCGGAAGCGTGAGCAGACCGGTGATCAGACCCATGTCACGTCACCGCGGTCGGCGCGGGGGCCCGGTCGGCGACGAAGCTGTAGCACGGCAGTGGTCCCGCCAGCCGGAGTTCGGCGCGTTCGTGGTGCGTAAAGGCGAGCTGCCGGGCTGTCGCGGTGAAACGTTCGACATCATCCCGGGCCACGAGAAAGGACGCATTGACGGCGCACCCCTGGACCTCCGGCCCCGCGGCCACGGCGTGTGCCAGAGAGGTGAGCTCCCGCACCACCTGCGTGCCGGCTTCGGCCGCGCGGCGGGCGAGAGCGGTGGCCACGGCCTCACCGAGCCGCAGGTCGGCCGCGTACCCGGGTCGGTGGCGGGCGTCCTCCCGCAGTTGCCGGATCGCCGGGTCCTCGCGGACCAGGGCGGCCAGCGCATTCTGCGCCGCCACGGCCTTGACGTTGAACTCGACCCTGCCGGCGAGCTGCTCGAGCGTCGCGAGGTGCCGTGTCCGCGCCTCGGCCAGCTGCTCGCGCAGTGTCCGCTCATCCGCGGCGACGACGCCGAAGCGCATGGGAAGTACCGGCCCGTCCTCGGAGAGCGCGAGCAGGAGTTCCTGGTGGGCGAGCAGGTCGCGGCGCCGTGCGCGCAGCTGGGGAGGGGCATCGCTGACGATCGCGGCGATGGCACCCTCGCGCAGGATCCGCAGTGCGGCCGGGGGGCCGCCCACCCCCCGCGCGTGCGCGGGCAGCGGCTGCCCCGACCGGATCACGGCATAGACGTACAGACCGTGGTCTGCCACAGCTCAGGCCTCCGCTCGTCGACGCTTGGTGGCCGAGCTGCGGGCCGGGGCACGCCGTCGCGGCTGCTCCTGCTCCTCGGCCTTCTCTTCGGTGTCCTTGTCGTCGTCACCACCGCCGACCGCCTTGCGCACCGTGTCTCCGACGCTCTCGGCGGCTCTTTTCACCTTGCGCTTGCCGACCGACTTGGCCACGTCGCCGCCGAGCAGCTCGGGAATGGTGGTACTGCCCGAGTCGCGCTCCAGGTCGAGACGGTTGCACGCCTCGGCGAACCGCAGGTAGGTGTCGACGCTGGCCACGACTATGCGCGCGTCAACCTTCAGGATCTCGATGCCGACCAGGGAGACCCGTAGGAAGACGTCGATCACCATGCCCCGGTCGAGGATGAGCTCCAGTACGTCGTACAGCGTGCCTGCGCGAGGCCGGCACATGACGTCGTCGGAGTAGGTGGTTGTCGTCATGGTCATGGCAACGCCCTCTCAGCTGGTCGGACACCACGGTTCACTCGTCCGCGGAACCCCTTCGGTAACGGCGGACCCTTCGGTACTCCAGCAGCTCACCGTCGCGGTCCAGCTGCACTTCGTAGGACGCGAGGAGGCTGGTCGTGTCCGGGATCCGCGCGACCTCCAGGGCGTCCACGACGACGCACCAGCCCTCCTCGGTACGCCGGACAGCGGACGCCCCTTCCGGGGCATGGCCGATCAGCGCCTCCAACCGCGCGCACGCGAGCTGGGCGGCCTTCTCGGGCCCCCGCACTGCCGAGGCGCGCCGAGTGGATGTTCCGGCGGAAGTCCGGTTCCGGGCGAGACGTTGTTCTGCCATGGGACCGAGTCTTGTTACTGCCGCCTGCGGCGCATCCCGGACGCGTCCATTCGGAAGCCGCTTCGACGGCCGGGCCCGAGCAGGACTTGTGGCCATAAACAGCTCTTATTCCGCAGATACGGTTGGTCATCAGTTAAGTGACCGTCCACCCCGGGTAACCCGCCTCCGTCACGCACCGTTACGGACACCAGGAGCGCCCCGATGGGCCGGAATTCCCTGCCGGAAGCCCCTCACCTTTTAGGACACCGACCTCCGTTGGACGGGCTCAGAGGCGTCGCCGTGCTTCTTGTGCTGCTGGGGCACTTCCAGTTGACGGAATGGGGCTTTGTCGGGGTCGACGTCTTCTTCGCGCTGTCGGGCTTTCTCATCACCACGCTGCTCTACGAGGAGTGGGAACGCAGCGGGCGCATCGGACTGCTTCGCTTCTACCGGCGCCGCGCCCGCCGCCTGCTTCCGGCACTGCTGCTCCTGCTGACGGCGTACTCCGTGGCCAAGGTGTGGTTCGGCCTCCTCGGCAGCAATTGGTCACTGCGACACCAGCTCGTGACCACGCTGTTCTTCGCCAACAACTGGGTCGCGACGGCAGGACACATCGGCGATCTCGCGGTACTCGGCGTCACCTGGTCGCTCGCGCAGGAGGAGCAGTTCTATCTGCTCTGGCCGCTCGCGCTCTGGGGGCTGCTGCGGCTCCGGCCGCGGCCGGCCGCACTGCTCGCCCTGGTCGTGGGGGCGATCGCCCTGCTCGTACTGGTGGTGCCCCATACGCCGCCGGGGGAGTGGGCGGCAGCGGCGAACCACGGATACTTCAGCCCCTTCACCCGGGTGGCGGAGCTGCTGGTGGGGTGCGCCGCGGCGGTGGCGTGGCGGCTGCGGCCCAGGCCGCTGCACGGCGTTGCCCAGCTGCCCTTACTGGTCGCCGTCGGCCTCATGGCCCTGGGGATCGACTATCTCGTCCCGCAGCTGAAGCTTCCCGGGCTCGCCGCTCTCGCCGCGCTGGCCGTACTCACCGTGCTTGCGGTCCCGAAGGGCATCCTCGCGCGGCTGCTCTCCTTGCGCCCGCTGCGGTACACCGGGCGGATCAGTTACGGCCTGTACCTGTACCACATGCCCGTCGCCGAAGTGCTCCGCGAGCTGCTGCCCCACCTTCCCCGGCCGGTGTACATCCTCACGTCCGCGAGCCTCGCCTTCGCCGTGTCCGCCGCCTCCTGGCACCTGCTGGAGGCCCGCTTCCTGAAGCCGCGTCCCCCGCACCCCGCA
>NZ_NHSG01000101.1:0-24414 GCF_020024005.1 Streptomyces purpurogeneiscleroticus | reverse complement strand
CTCCCCGTACCGTCATCGACGCGACCGACCTGAGCGTCGAACGGCTACTGCTGGCCGACTCCTTCCACGCACCGGCCGACGCCCTGGTCCGTGAGCAGCTCGGCCCGCTCCTGGCTCTCCGCGCCCCGGAGCGGGACCTGCTGCTCACCACGCTGGAGACCTACTTCGAGACCGGCTTCAACAAGACCCGCACGGCCGAACTCCTCCACCTGCAGCGCCAGTCCCTGTACGCCCGCCTGCGCCGCGTTTTCACCCTGCTCGGCGGCGACCCGACAGGCACTCCCCGCGCACTGGCCATACACCTGGCCCTCCGCCTGCACCGCCACGCACCATGACCGGACGCTTTCATCCGGGTGATCTTTACGTCGAGACCGGGGTGCTGGGGTGGGTACGGGACGGAGCGCGTGGGATGTGGCACGGTGCAGGTGCGTCTCGTAACTGGAACCGCTCGTGCGGTGCCTGGGCCGCGGGACGTGAACGCAAGCACAATGAGGAGGAGAGCCCATGTCGAATCCGCCGCTTCCCGAGGCCGCTGTCACCATGCTGAGGAAGCCGAATCCGGCTGTCATCACCACGCTCCGGTCCGACGGCCAGCCGGTGTCCACGGCCACCTGGTACCTCTGGGACGACGGACGGGTGCTGGTCAACATGGACGAGGGCCGCAAGCGGCTGAGCCATGTGCGTAAGGACCCGCGGGTGACGCTCACCGTGCTCGACGAGGAGAGCTGGTACACGCACATCAGCATCATCGGGCGCGTCGTGGAACTGCGTGACGACGAGGGCCTGGCCGACATCGACCGGCTGGCCCAGCACTACATGGGGAAGGAGTACCCGCAGCGGGACCGCAAGCGGGTCAGCGCGTGGATCGAGATCGACCGCTGGCACGGCTGGGGCACCCTGAAGGACAGCAGCCAGCCGGGCTGATCACCGGCCGGAGCCGACGCCTCCCGCCGCGCGCCGGCTGCGGCTCCGCTGCGGCTGCGGCTGCGGCTCCGCCTACCGGTACGGTTACGCCTCCCCAGGCTGTGCCGGCTTGGCCGGGGCGTTGCCCGGCTGGACCGTCCGGCGGTGGCGGGTGGCGAGGTCGACGTAGACGGCGGCGTTCAGCTTGATGGACTCGCGTTCTTCGTCGGTCAGCTCGCGCTTGACCTTGGCCGGGACCCCGGCGACCAGCGAACCGGGCGGCACCTGCATCCCCTGCGGTACCAACGCCTGCGCGGCCACGAGGGAGCCGGCGCCGATGCGGGCGCCGTTCAGTACCGTGGCGCCCATGCCGACCAGCACGTCGTCCTCGATGGTGCAGCCGTGCAGTACCGCGTTGTGCCCGACCGACACGCGCTCGCCGACCGAGACCGGGAAGCCCGGGTCGACGTGGACGGTGCAGTTGTCCTGGATGTTGCTCTCGGCGCCGATGGTGATGGAGCCGCCATCGGCCCGCAGGACGCTCTGGTACCAGACGCTCGAACGGGCAGCCATGGTGACCTCGCCGAGCACGACGGAGGTGGGAGCGGTGAACGCCTCGGGGTCGATCGTCGGCTCCGGCCCGCCGACCCCGGAAATCAATGCCTGTTCCGCCATCGCTGTCTCCTCGTCGCGTGTCGTCACGTCACATCACGTCACTTCTCGTTACATCGCGTCAGGTGCGTGTATCGATCGGCGGCGTGGAGTCAGTGCGATGTCACACAGCCGCCGATCGTGTTGCGCCGACCGAGAGCACCGTAGGCGACGTACGCCGGGGCCTCGCCTCACTGGGGCGAAGATCACAAGAGAAAGATCGCCGGCATCGCGTAAGGCGCGTGAGGTGCGTGCGAAAAGTGCCCGGGGCGAGCGATCAGTCCGTTGCCGCGGCGGCAGCCGGCTGGCGGTCCTGCTGGTCAGCGGTGGCCGTGGCCTCGGCCGTGGCCTTCGCCGCCCGGCGCTTCATGACGATCAGCGAGCCGAGACCGAAGAGGACCGCGGCGACCAGGCCCAGCCAGGAGAAGCGCTTCAGCCAGGGCTCCGCGACGACGCCGACGCTGTAGATCAGCGCGGTGGTACCGCCTGCCCAGACGATGCCGCCCAGGATGTTGGCGATCAGGAACTTCCAGTACGGCATCCGCAGTACGCCCGACAGCGGTCCGGCGAAGATCCTCAGCAGGGCGATGAACCGCCCGAAGAAGACCGCCCACATGCCCCACTTGGCGAATTTCGCCTCGGCCATCGCGACATGCTCGGGCCCGAAGTGGCGCGGGAATTTCCGCCCGGCCCAGTCCAGCAGCGGCTGGCCGCCCTTGCGGCCGATGACGTACCCGATGGAGTCGCCGACGATCGCGCCGACCGTCGCGCACGTGCCCAGCACGACAGGGTTGATGTGGTCCTGCGTCGCGGCCAGCAGCGACGCGCTGACGAGGACGATCTCACCCGGCAGCGGAATGCCCAGGCTCTCCAGCCCGATGATCACCCCCACCAGGAGGTAGACGCTCACCGCCGGTACGGACTCGAGCCACTCCTGGACGTGCAACGCGGCTTCCTCCACCTCATGTCGGGCCCATCCACGGGCCGCCCTTACGCGCGACGCCGCACGTCAGGGAAGGGTACTCGATCTCGTGGTCACGCATGCGGCTGCCGCGCATGGCACACGGCAGCCGGCAGTCGCTGCTCAGCGGCCTCGAGCCACTGTCCATCAGAGGGTGGGACGCAACGCGGAGCGCATCAGTTGCCCACGACGCCGACAGATTCTCCAGCGCCACCCGGTAACCGCCTGAGAGCCCCGGAGGAGTGGCGAGCCAGTCGTTCGGGCGGAGCGGCCCAAAGGGCGAATGCCTACGCGGCCGTGTTGAAGGAGGAGCGGCGGCGCTGTCGGGCGGGCCGGTTGCGTCGTGCCTGCCCGGCGGCGGCCCCGGCGCGCTTGGGGGGCTGGGTGTCCGCGGCGGTCAGGGCGATGCCCGAGGGTGCCTGGGCCCCGGTGATACGGCTCAGGTCGGCTTCGTCCGAGTGGACTCGGGTTTCCTGTGCGGTGATGGCGGCGTCCGACATCAGGCGGTTCATGCCGCGGCGCTGTCCGGGGAGGACGAGGGTGACGACGGTGCCGGACTCGCCGGCGCGGGCGGTACGGCCACCGCGGTGCAAGTAGTCCTTGTGGTCGCTCGGCGGGTCGACGTTGACGACGAGGTCGAGGTTGTCGACGTGGATGCCGCGGGCCGCGACATTGGTGGCCACCAGGACATTCGTGTGGCCGGACTTGAAACCGTCGAGGGTACGGGTGCGCTGGGACTGCGACTTCCCGCCGTGCAGGGCCGAGGCGCGTACCCCGACCGCCAGCAGGTCCCTGGTCAGCCGGTCCACTGCGTGCTTGGTGTCCAAGAACATGATCACCCGTCCGTCACGGGCGGCGATCCGAGTGGTCGTCGCGTGCTTGTCAGTCCCCTGTACATGCAGCAGATGGTGCTCCATGGAGGTGACCGCGCCCGCGGAGGGGTCGACCGAGTGGACCACCGGATCGGTCAGATAGCGGCGGACCAGGAGGTCGACGTTGCGGTCCAGGGTGGCGGAGAAGAGGAGACGCTGTCCCTCCGGGCGTACCTGGTCGAGCAGATGGGTCACCTGGGGCATGAAGCCCATGTCGGCCATCTGGTCGGCTTCGTCCAGGACCGTGATGGCCACCCGGTCCAGTCGGCAGTCGCCGCGTTCGATGAGGTCCTTGAGCCGGCCGGGCGTGGCGACGACCACCTCGCTGCCGGTCTGCAGGTCACGTGCCTGACGGCTGATCGACATGCCGCCGACCACCGTGGTGAGCCGCAGCCGCAGCGCGCGGGCGTAGGGGGTGAGCGCGGCAGTCACCTGCTGAGCCAGCTCACGGGTGGGGACGAGGACAAGCGCGAGCGGGCTCCGCGGCTCGGCGCGCTGCTCTGCGGTGCGGGCCAGCAGGGCGAGACCGAAGGCGAGGGTTTTTCCTGAGCCCGTGCGGCCGCGGCCCAGCACGTCCCGGCCGGCCAGCGCGTTGGGCAGCGTCGCGGCCTGGATCGGGAACGGGGCGCTCATCCCATGGGCGCGGAGCACGGTCTTCAGGCGGTCGGGCATGTCGAGGCCGGCGAATGTCTCGACAGCCGGCAACGGCGCCGTGCGGGTGACCGGCAGTGCGAACTCCTTCGGGGCGCCCGCGGCGCGTCCCTGACCGGGGCGCCCGGTCCTGGCCGGACGCGAGGGCCCGCCCCGGCGGGCGGTGCCCTGCGGGCGGCGGCCGTCACGGCCGGAGCCGACGGCGCCGCTGTGCGAGAGGGAGGAGTCGGCGGTGGTGCGAGCAGTGCGGTTCATGCAGAACCTTCCTCGATGCGGCACGTATCGAGGAATTCGCCGCAGCGCCACTGAACCACGTACGGATTCGCAAGATCGGGCCGAAGAAAAGACGAGACAAACGGGGCCACTAATGCGCGACTAATGGCTGCCGAGTCGTCGTGAAGAGGCACCGGGCCACTGTCCGTGGAGAACATGGCCGATATACCGGTGCGAGGGAGCCGGGTGGCGGGCTTCTGCCGGCCCCGGATCGATGATGCGGCAGACGATGCTGCCGCTCGCTCGCCACTGCGGGCGGGAGTCCGTTGCTGCAGGCGGGAGTCCGTTGCTGCGGGCGAGCGTGAATAACGCAACGAGCCGGGGCCCGCACGCAGGTGCGTGCCCCAGCTCGTTGTGCGCGTCAGCGTCAGGCGGGAACGATGTTCTCCGCCTGCGGGCCCTTCTGGCCCTGCGTGACGTCGAAGCTCACCTTCTGGCCTTCGAGCAGCTCACGGAAGCCGGCGGCGTTGATGTTCGAGTAGTGGGCGAACACGTCAGCGCCGCCACCCTCCTGCTCGATGAAGCCGAAGCCCTTTTCCGCGTTGAACCACTTCACGGTGCCAGTAGCCAAAATACATCTCCTTCTGGGCGGTACCCGGAACCCACACTGCGCGGGAACCGGAGCTGCCGCAATGATCACCCGCCCGGAATACCGAATACACAAGAATCCCCCAGGAATCCTGGGAGGAACACTTGAAGTTTTGGGGAACCACAACTGCAACTGGCCGTAACCGTAACACGGTCACCCCGGATCGTGCGACACTTTCCTGTTTCGGATCCGTCGAGGCGAAACCCCTCAGCGCGCATTACCCATATTTCTGCAACGGCGAAACCAGATATTTATATCCGGGCGGCTGCCGAAAAACCCCAGCGGCGCTGCCGCCAGGGTGCTGAGCCAGGGCGCTGACCAGCCAAGCGCCGACCGACGAGATGGACCCCGGTAGAGCGGGCGCTGCACTCAACAGCCGGTTGGCACTCGACGTCATCGCTGCGGGGCTCTGTACAGGCTGGATAGGCTGGTGCGCGTGGATACGCGGGGCGTCTTGGGTTGTCTTGGGTGTGATCTCCTGGCCGGGCGCCGGGAGTTGCCCGGCGGCGTCCTGCACGGGACAGGGGCGTGGGTGGTGAACCATGTCGTCGGTCCGATGAATCTCGGCACCTTGATCGTCGCTCCGCGGGAGCACGTCGTGGCCATCGCGGAGCTCGACGACACCGCGGCGGCGGAACTCGGCCCCTTGCTGCGTCATACCGCTCGTGTCGTGGAGACGCTGTGCCGGCCTGAGCAGACCTACGTCTGCATGTGGTCGCACGGCCGCGACGCGCGCAAGCACCTGCACATCGCGGTCCAGCCGGTGACCGCGGAGGTGCGGGCCCGCTACGGCGGACTGCGCTCCGAGCAACTCCAGGCCCGGATGCTCGCGGACGGCGACGAGCCGGACGTTACGGATGTCGAGGCGTTCTGCGAGCGGGCTCGCGAGCTGTTCCGAGCGATCGCCGACAGCAGCGTCGAACACCGCAGCTGATCACCGGCGCCGGACCGACGTCACGGCGCAGTCGGGCGAGCGTCGGCCCCCTCCTCCCGCTCGACGTCACCGGGCGAGGGGGCCGGCCAGGGGCACCGGCACCGTGCACGACGGCGATCACTGAGATCACTACTGAACTGACCCGTCGAGATCACTACTGGCTCTTCGGCCGAGCGCACTTCGTTGGCGATGATCGTGCCTTTTCCCGTGCCGGGGTGGGTCCAGGGGCAAGGGCAGCAGCGGGTGGCGGGCCCGTGACGGCCACCTGGGCGGGGCGCAGGAGGCGGCCTCTGATCCGGTATCCCGGGCGCAGGATCTCCGTACAGGTCAGACGCTCGGCGTCGGGGGCAGTGTGGTGTGTCAATGCCTCGTGCCTGGCCGGGTCGAAGGCGTCTCCCTCCTCGCCGAACGATTGCAGCCCGAGCGAACCGAGCGCCGCTTCCAGGGTGTCGATGATGTCCCTGAGGCCCGGGGTCATCGGCTCCTGGGCGCAGGTGCGGTCCACTGCATCCAGAACGGGCAGCAGCGCCCGCAGGACGTTGACCACGGCGATCTCGCCCACGGCCATCCGGTCCCGGTGTACGCGCTTGCGGTAGTTGTCGTACTCGGCCTTCACCCGCTGCAGATCTTCGGTGCTCTCATCGAGCAGCCGCTGCAGTTCCGTGGGCGACAGCCCGTTCCGGTTCATCGTCAACCCGCCTGTGGATGATCGTCGTCGACGATTTCGGCGTCCACCACCTCTTCCTCCGTGCCGGACTTCGGGCCGCTGCCTTCCGCGCGCTTTCCGGCCGTCTCACCCTCGGCCCGCCCCTGTGCGTACAGAGCGGTGCCGATCTTCTGGGCGGCGGCCGCGGCCTTGTCCATGGCCTGCCGGATGTCCGTGGTGTCCTGGCCCTTGAGCTTCTCCTTCAGCTCTGCGAGCGCGCTCTCGGTCTCGCTCTTCGCATCGGTGGGGATCTTGTCGGCGTTGTCCCTGATGAGCTTCTCGGTCTGGTACACGAGCTGTTCGGCCTGGTTGCGGGTCTCCGCGGCCTCGCGCCGACGACGGTCCTCTTCGGCGTGCTGCTCGGCCTCGCGGACCATGCGGTCGATGTCGGTCTTGGGCAGGGCGGAGCCGCCGGTGACGGTCATCTTCTGTTCCTTGCCCGTGCCCAGGTCCTTCGCGGTCACGTGCATGATGCCGTTGGCGTCGATGTCGAAGGAGACCTCGATCTGCGGGACACCGCGCGGGGCCGGCGGCAGACCGGTCAGCTCGAACATGCCGAGCTTCTTGTTGTACGCCGCGATCTCGCGCTCGCCCTGGTAGACCTGGATCTGCACGGAGGGCTGGTTGTCCTCGGCGGTGGTGAAGACTTCCGAACGCTTGGTCGGGATCGTCGTGTTCCGCTCGATGAGCTTGGTCATGATGCCGCCCTTGGTCTCGATACCGAGGGACAGCGGGGTGACGTCCAGCAGAAGGACGTCCTTGACCTCACCCTTGAGGACACCGGCCTGCAGCGACGCGCCGATGGCGACGACCTCGTCCGGGTTGACACCCCTGTGCGGCTCCTTACCGGTGAGTTCCTTGACGAGCTCGGTCACCGCGGGCATCCGCGTCGAACCACCCACCATGATCACGTGCTTGATGTCGGACAGCTTGATCCCGGCATCCTTGACCGCCTGGTGGAAGGGCTCCTTGCAACGCTCCAGCAGGTCGGCGGTCAGCTGCTGGAACTGGGCGCGGGTCAGCTTCTCGTCCAGGTGCAGTGCGCCCTCCGAAGAGGCCGTGACGTAGGGCAGGTTGACCGTGGTCTCCGATGCGCTGGACAGTTCGACCTTGGCCTTCTCCGCGGCCTCGCGCAGCCGCTGGAGGGCCAGCTTGTCCTTGGTCAGGTCAACGCCGTAAGCGTTCTTGAACTGCTTGGCCAGATGGTCGACGATCCGCTGGTCCCAGTCGTCGCCGCCGAGCTGCGTATCGCCGTTGGTGGCCTTCACCTCGAACACCCCGTCGCCGATCTCCAGCAGCGAGACGTCGAAGGTACCGCCGCCGAGATCGAAGACGAGTACCGTCTGGTCGCTCTCCTTGTCCAGCCCATAGGCCAGGGCCGCGGCGGTGGGCTCGTTGATGATCCGCAGGACATTCAGGCCCGCGATCTCGCCGGCCTCCTTGGTGGCCTGCCGCTGGGCGTCGTCGAAGTACGCGGGAACCGTGATCACCGCGTCCGTCACGTCCTCGCCGAGATACGCCTCGGCGTCCCGCTTCAGCTTCTGCAGCACCCGGGCGGAGATCTCCTGAGCGGTGTACCGCTTGCCGTCGATGCTGCCCTCGTGCGGGAAGCGCCAGTTCTTCTCGCCCATGTGCCGCTTGACCGAGCGCGCGGTGCGGTCCACGTTGGTGACCGCCTGCCGCTTGGCGACCTCGCCGACCAGCACCTCGCCGTTCTTCGCGAACGCCACGACCGACGGCGTGGTCCGCGCGCCCTCCGTGTTCGTGATGACCGTGGGCTCGCCCGCTTCCATGACCGAGACCACCGAGTTGGTCGTACCGAGATCGATTCCCACCGTACGTGCCATGGGGGCTCCGCCTCCTCATCATTGATGCGCTCGAAGAACCGCACGCAAGGATCCGGCGGCCGTGCGGGCGGCCGTCAGCGGAGAGGCTCCACGCGGACCGGCCCCGCCCGCACAGCGGAGTCACAAAGAGCCTCGTAGGCCCCCATCACCTGCTCGAACCGGCCTGGCTCCGCCTCTCCTCGGCGGAGGCCGAGGCAGCCACCCCGAGCACGGCGTACGGATCCCGCCCTGCGGTCCCTTCCCTGGCCATGGCGGCTATCTCCAGACATTCCACTGAAAGAGAAGTTCCCTACTCACCTACATAGAACCTGAGCCGACCCGTGTCAAGATGGCTCCGCGAGCCGGGTCAGCTCGCGTCCCATATGACCGCGTCGAACATGTTCCGGTGGCGGCTGCCGACGCCGTCGGAATCGAGCTCAGTGAGCTCGAGCCGGGCGATATTGCCGGCGCTGGTACGTACGCACAGCACCGTGTTCTTGGCCAGCTGCTGCTTGTCGGCCCCTTCCGCATCGACCGTTTTCGAGCACTCCTCGTAGCCCGGCAGGCTGGCCGTGCGTCCTGACCAGAGAGAGACAGCGGTGATCCGGCCCGGAGGTCTCAGTCTGCTTCGAGGGCGCGGCGGAGGCGGGAACGGATTCGGGCGCCACGGCGGAGGCCGAGGAAGAAGCCGCGGAAGGAGCCGGGGAAGTCGGCACGTTGGGCGGGGCACCGCCGGCCGTGTCCTCACCGGAGGAGCTGAGCAACGGCACCACGGTCGTGATCAGGGCGGCGAGGACCGTCGCCCCGGCAGCGATCCAGGCCGCCTGTTGATGTCTGCCCAACCAGCCTCCGCCCGCCCCACCGCGCTGCCCGGACGTGTTTGCCTCGGGTCGATCATCGGCCGTCATGCTGAGCGCCCCCGCTCCTGGGTGCGGTCGTAGACGATCGTCATTGATACCCCTCCCCCATGCGGACTTCGCGAGCGGTAGCGGTATCAGCCGCCCACGGAGCGGCCCTTTGCCGCATGCCGCCCCGTCTGCAGCCGGTCCAGGTCGGCCTCCAGCTCGGCAATCCTGCCCCGGAGCGCGAGGACATGGCGTACACCGGCCAGCGTGACGCCTTCCTCGATGAGTTCGAGCGCCTCGACCACCCGGTCGATCTCCCTGCGGGAGTAACGCCGCTGGCCCGCCGCGGAGCGCCCGGGAACGACCACGCCCTGCTCGTCCAGGCGCCGGAGAAAGGCGACCTGCACATCGAGCATGTCGGCGACCTGCCCGATGGTGTAGAGGGCCGCGCTCTCGTCATCGATCGGCAGGTTCGCCACTGTCATCCCCTCTCACCGCTAAAACCTACAAGCCAGTTTATAGGTTGCTTCCACTGGAAGTAATAGAAGTGGGAATGCCTTACTGGCTCAGGCAGGCGCAGGCGGAGGGTGCGGAGGGTGCACAGCGCCGTAGCGTGAAATGGGCAGGAGGCTGAGCGCATCGGGTGTCCTGCACCTCGCCCGATACGGGCGCTCAACAAGCCGCGACGTCCGCGGCCCTACTCCGTGAGCGTGCCCTCATCGCGGAGAGCTGAGCTCGTGCCCTCCTGCGGGGGAGATGGCGGGTCGGGGAGCTGCCCGGTGTCGATGATGCTGCGTGCGACCGTGGTGAGCAGGAGGCGGTGATGGCGAGCGTGGCGGCGCATGGTGTCGAAGGCGTGGGCCAGGGAGATCTGGAGTCGGGCGGCGAGGATGCCCTTGGCCTGTTCGATGACGATGCGGCTCTGCAGTGCGGTGTGCAGCTGCTGGTTGACGGTCTGGGTGTTCTGGAGGGTGCGGGAGTGCAGCAGGCCGATGGTGGCCGCGTCGGCGAATGCCTGGGCGAGGGCCAGGTCGGCGAGGGGCAGTGGCTCGGCAGTGGTGCCCAGGAGCAGCAGGGAGCCAAGGGTCTCACGGCGTAGTCGCAGCGGCAGGGCGTGGGCGGTGGTGTATCCGCCCTGGCGAGCGTGGGTGGTGAAGTCGCGCCAGCCGTCGGGGGCGTGTGCGAGATTGCCGTGGGTGACGGCGGAGGCGCTGCGGTACGCCTCCAGGGCGGGCCCTTGACGCACGGCCGTCTCCAACAGCGTGGCCAGCGCGGGGCTGGGGTCGCAGGGGGCTGGGCTGTGCAGTCTGCTGCCGGGCCAGGCCAGCAGTACCGCGGCGTCGGCGACAGTGAGGATTTCCTTGCAGCGCACCGTCAGCTGGTGCAGAAAATCGATGACATCGAAGTCGTCCACGAAGGTGTCGGCGAGTTCCACGAAGGTCCGCGCGATCTCTTCTTCTCTGCTCATCCCCATCGCTCCTCATCTGCCTGCGCGGTGGCGAGCCGCCCCTCGGTCGGCGGCCGTCACGCCGGCAGTTCCCGCTTGATGATCTCCCGGGCGACGTCCGCCAGGGGCCGGCCGGCCGCGAACGCCTGCGCCCGGAGCCGGACCAGTGCCTCGGCCACCGGCACGCCGAGCCGCACGCTCAGTACGCCGGTGGCCTGATGCACCTCCGCCCTGTGCAGATCGACCGTCCCCGCGGCCCCCGGGCCGTCATGGGAGGCGGGCCTCTGCGGCCGCCAGGCCAGTACCTGGGAGGCCAGCGCATCGGCCACCAGTAACCCGTCCGCCGCCTGCCGCTCGCTCAACGGGCCAGGAGTGGACCGGTACCCAGTCAGCGTCCCGATAGGCACCGCTCCGATGCGCACCGGCCAAACGAACACCGCCGCGACGCCCAGGGCCTCGGCGCCCAAGGTGAATTGGGGCCACTGTTCGTCGAACAGACCGTGCACGTCCACCACTTGGTAGGGCACTGCACCGATGTCCCGCTCCGCGGTCAGTCCGGGCCCCTCCCCCAAGGTGAACTGGAGGTCCTCCAGCCGGGCGCTGATGTCGTCACTGAACCACACCAGTTCATCCCCACGCCACAAGGAGACCGCTATGCCTCCCAGACCCAACGCACGCGCACAGCCCTCGGCCCACGCTTGCCTCTCACCTGAGTCGATCACCGATTCCAAGTCATCCAGCAAGTCATGCAGCGACAACTGGTTGTTCTCCATAGCTGGACCTCCCGCCGCGAGGCGAGCCGACCCTGCAAGACGGCTTCGTACCGTATGCAGCAGGCTACTCCGCACCCGGCCGCCCGCACCGGTCAACAGTCGTGCCGGAACACCGGGTGATCGCCGACCTCCCCGGGCGTCGACTCCTCGACGGCGCCCCGGAGTGCCCCGGAGCGCCCCGCACCGAACCCGCCGGCGGACCGGACTCAGCAGCCGCAATCAGCCTTTGACCAGGCAGAAGGGGTGTCCGGCCGGGTCGGTGAGGACCCGCCATCTCTCATTCGGCTGGTGATCCGGTTTGCCCGCGCCCAGCTCCAGCAGTCGGGCCTCGGCCTCATCCAGGTCGTCAACCGCGAAGTCAAGGTGGAACTGCTGGGGAACGCTCTGACCGGGCCAGCAGGGAGCGCGATAGTCGTCGACCCGTTGGAAGCCGATGAAGAGGCCGTCCGCACAGTTGAGACCGGCGAAGTCGGCGCCGGATTCCGGGTGCGGTTCAAGGCCGGTGGCTTCCTGATAGAACGCCGCCAAAGCCAGCGGATCAGGGCAGTCGAGTGTGATCGCGCGCAACTTCACCCGCAGGGGCATGGCATCTCCCGGCCGATCGACGGATCTTCGCGAGGAACACCCTAGAGGTGGCCGCCCGCGGCCGGCTCCTGGTCGTCAGGGCCGGCCGCGGGCGGCCACCTCCGGTCCTCCTCTCGGCTCTCCGTCCCGCCGGCACTCCTCCGCCCACGTGCCGGCGACATGTCTCAGAGAGCTCCCCCCTCCGCCCTCGTCCGTTCAGCCGTTCAGCCGTTCAGCCGTTCAGCCGCAACGTCCACACAACCGTCATCTCGCCCGTGACGGCCTCGTCCTCGCGCTGGATCGCGATACTGACCGGGAACTCCGGGCGCCCGCCCGCATCGAGCTCGGCGACGACCTCGTCCACCGGGCGGCCCAGAGTTGCTGTGGCCGTCACCGGCCCCTTGGCGACCTTCTTGTAGCCGATCTCTGCGCGCACCGCGAGCGGCACCGCGCGCGAGAGCTGGTCGCCGAAAGCCTTGAGGACAATGGCACCGCTGGCGGACTCGGCCAGGGTGAACATGGCGCCCGCGTGGGGGCCGCCGATGTGGTTGTGGAAGTCCGGCTGGTCCGGCAGCCGGAGCACTGCACGTTCCGAGGTGACCTCGAGGAACTCCAGATTCAGGGTCCGCACCATCGGGACCGCGGCGGCCAGCATTTCACCCATCGAGGCGCTCTCAACTGTCATGAGCGGAATGTTACCGGTGGGTAGCCTGGTTGGCCACCCTGCTCAGGTCCGGTCCTGCCCTCGGCTCGGAATGCGGGTGTGCGGGTATGGGCCGTCACCCCGGCGTGCGGGCCATCGGTACGGCGCCCCGCCGAGTACATGCCAAACTCCCCCGAAGTATCCGCGAACGGTATGAGCGAACGTCAGGGTTCTGTCACGCTGCCTGGGGCGGCTGTGACACCTCCCACCTCGGACCTTTATCGTTAGCGCCCATGTGGCCAGGACAGCAGCCGCCCGGGGGCGAGCAGAACCCGCAGGACCAGAATCCGTATCAGCAGGCGGGTTACCAGCAGCCGAATCCGTACCAACAGCCGGGGTATCAGCAGCCGGGCTACCAGCAGCCCAATCCGTACCAGGGGCAGCCGCCCATGCAGCCTCCGCCGCCGCAGTGGCAGGCGCCGGGCGGGCCGCAGTCCCCCAAGGGCGGCGGCAACGGCAACGAGAAGAAGACCACCGTGGCGATCGCCGTCGTCGCGGCGGTGGCGGTCGTGGCGGCCGCCGTGGTCACCGGTGTCTTCGTCCTCCAGGACGACAACGGCGACAAGAAGGTCGTCGCCAAGGACGACCCGAAGCCCACCCACTCCCAGTCCGCGACGGCCGAGCCGACGGAGTCGGCGGGCGGGGAGAGCGGGGGTGCGGGTCCCGGCGGCGATCCGAACGCTCCCGACCAGCCGGTGATCAAGGGCTGGCAGACGGTGGTCAACTCCAAGCGGCATGTGGCATTCGACGTCCCCACCAAGGACTGGAACACCACCTCGGCGGACACCTACACCGGGTTCCAGGACGAGAAGGACAAGTCTGGTTTCCCCAAGACCTTGATCTCGATGACCGCGCCGGCCTACCTCAAGGAGGACTGGTGCACCATCAAGGACAAGGATGGCAACGAGTCCACCACGGCACTGGCCGGCACCGGCGTCAAGGGCGCGCAGGGCGCGAAGAGCCAGGCCGAGGCCGCCCAGAACGAGGCCCTGAACTGGGTCTGGGCCGGTTACGATCAGAAGAAGACCGGTACGTTCAAGGGCACCAAGGCAAAGTCCTTCAAGAGCGATCACGGCATCACCGGAAAGCTGTCAACGGCGACCGTGACCGGCGTGAAGAAGGACAACAAGTGCGACTCGGACGGCAAGGCGTACGCGGTCACGTACACCGACACCACCGGTGAGTACGCGACCTGGATTCTCTACGCCGCCAAGGACGTCAAGGGCGAGATCGACGAGGCCACGGTCAAGAAGATCATGAGCTCCCTCCGGCCCCTCGAATAACCCTCTCGAACAACCCCTCGGATAATCGAGTGACGCCTCCGGGCAAGAACGCGATGCTGCTGTGATGAAGATGAAGCGCCCTGCCTGGGCGGGGCGCAACTACACGCTGCTGACGGCCGCCGCCGTGGTCACGGGTCTCGGAAGTTCCGGGGCCCTGATCGCGGCGGCGTTCGCCGTGCTGGCAGCCGGCGGTACGGCGACCGACGTCGGTCTGGTCGCCGCCGCCCGTACGATCCCCCTGGTGATCTTCCTCCTCGTCGGAGGAGCGATCGCCGACCGGCTGCCGCGGCACCGCGTCATGGTCGCCGCCAACGCCCTGAACGCCGTTTCCCAGGGCGCGTTCGCGCTGCTGGTACTCACCGGCGAACCCCGGCTGTGGCAGATGGCGCTGCTGTCCGCGCTGGGCGGCACCGGCCAGGCGTTCTTCGCGCCCGCCGCCGAGGGCATGGTCCTCGCCAGCGTCTCCGGCGAGCATTCGGGACGCGCCTTCGCGTTCTTCCGCATGGGCATGAACGGCGCGAACATCGGCGGCGCGGCACTGGGCGGCGCGCTGATCGCGGCGGTCGGGCCGGGTTGGGTACTGGCCATCGACGCCGCCGCCTTCGCGCTCGCCGGGCTGCTGCGGGCGTTCCTCGACGTACGGGGCGTGCCGCCGCGCGAGCCGGGGCACGGCCTGATCGCCGACCTCCGGGACGGCTGGCGAGAGGTGGTCTCCCGCCCCTGGCTGTGGGCGATCGTCCTGCAGTTCGCCGTCGTCAACGCGGTGGTGGCGGCCGCCGAGGCGGTGTACGGACCGCTGGTCGCGCAGGATCATCTCGGCGGTCCGGGCCCGTGGGGGCTGGCGCTGGCGGCGTTCGGTGCCGGTACGGTCTGCGGCGCGCTGCTGATGACCCGGTACAAGCCGCGCTACCTGCTGCGCGTGGGCGCGCTGTGCGTCTTCCCGCTCGCCCTGCCGTCCGCCGCGCTGGCCGTGCCGGTGTCGGCCGGTGCGCTGACGGGCGTGATGTTCGGCGCGGGGATCGCGGTCGAGGTGTTCGCGGTGACGTGGATGATGGCGCTGCACCAGGAGATACCGGAGGAGAAGTTCTCCCGTGTCTCTTCGTACGACTGGCTGGGCTCCCTCGCCATGGTGCCGCTGGCCACGGCTCTGGCGGGCCCGGTCCAGGATCTGGTGGGCCGTACCACCGCGCTGTGGGGCTGCTCGGCGCTGGTCGCGCTGCTGACGGCGGCGGTGCTGTGCGTACGGGATGTGCGGTGGCTGCGGCGGCCGACGGAAACCGTGCCCGCGGCCTCCCCGGCGGGGGCCGCTGATGCCGCTGACGAGGCTCCGGCCGAGGCACCGGGCCGGGGTGCTTCGGCCGAGGCACCGGCCCAGGCTCCTTCGGCCGAGGCGCCCGGACAGGTGCCGGTGACCGGTCTCCCGGCCCCCACCGCGCCCGACGACGTCACCCCACGCTGAACGCGCCCGCCGGCGGCTCCGGAGACGGGACCGCCTCCGCGTCCCGTACCGGCTGCGCGTCGCCGATGAGCTGCCGCAGCCGGTGGCCGTGCTCGACCCGGGCGGGGAAGGCATCGGCCGTCACGCGCCGCGCGATGTCGGCCAGCGGCAGCTCTTCCTGGGAGGCGACCAGGACGGCGTTGCCGAACCGGCGCCCGCGCAGCATCGACGGCTCCGCGATCAGGCAGAGCTGCGCGAAGACCGCGGTGAAGTTGGCGAGCTGGCCGCGCAGAAAGGTGAAGGGCGCGCTGTCGGCGAGGTTCGCCACGTAACAGCCGCCCGGGCGCAGCACACGGCCGGCGGCCCGCGCGTACTCCGCCGAGGCCAGATGCGCCGGCACCCGCGATCCACCGAAGACGTCCGCCACCACGATGTCCATGGAGGCCGCCGGCGCCGCTTCCAGTGCGGTGCGGGCGTCGGCGGCGTGCACCGATATCCCGCTGTCCGCGGGCAGCGGAAGATACCGGCGTACGAGGTCGAGCAGGCCGCGGTCGGCCTCGATCACCTGTTGCCGGGAGCCGGGGCGGGTCGCGGCGAGGTAGCGCGGCAGGGCCAGCGCGCCGCCTCCCAGATGCAGCGCGTCGAGCGGGCGGCCCGGCTCGGCCGCCGCGTCCAGGACGTGGGCGATCCTTCGGGCGTACTCGAACTCCAGGTACGTGGGCTCGTCGAGGTCCACGTACGACTGCGGAGCGCCGTCGACGGTGAGCAGCACGGCGCGCGGCCGGTCCACGTCGGGCAGCAACTTGGCGGTGCCGCAGTCCACTTCCTGGGTCACGGGCACGAGAGCCTCGGGCACGAGGGCCGCGGGAGGGGGAGCCGCGGGCGCGCGAGAGGCCGGAACGTCGGGTCGGTGGTCTGCCACCGACCCATTGTGCGGTGCGCGGGCGGTGTTCCGTACCGTTCGCCGCCCTCTCAAGTGATCCCTCACCCGCCGTCCGTCCACACCCGGGCCGCCTCCGCGGCGTGAGCGGTCGCCTGGATGCGGCCGGCGCGGGCCGCGGCGGCGCGCTTGGACGGGTCCAGGACGTTGCGGCCGAAGGCGGCCCGCGCGGCGCGGTCGGGCGTGATGACCAGTACCTCCGCTCCTTCCGCCGCGAGCCGCGCGGCCTGCGAGCGCGGCGTCGCGATGGGGCCGCCGCCCGACGTCATCGGCGCGATCACGATGACGCGCCCGTAGCCGGCGGCGAGGTCCGCGTTCGCGCACGAGTGGACGCCGCCGTCGATCCACCGGCGGTCGCCGATCGTCACCGGTGGCCAGACGCCGGGCACGGCGCAGCTCGCGGCGACCGCGTCGGCGAGCTTCACGCCGCTCCCGCCGTCGAATGCGCTGCGCTCCCCCGTGAGCGCGTCCACCGCCGTGATCATCAGTCGCCGGGCGGGCCACTCCTGCGAGAGCAGCCGCCCGGCGATCACGGCTCGCTGGGTGTTCTCGGGGCCGGTGCGGGCGGCCAGCGCCAGCCGCCCCATCCGTGCGCCGAAGGTCACCGCGTCCCGCGACCGCAGCGCTATGGCCGCGAACCGGGCCATCGACACGGCGCCCATCCGCGCCGGCGCGCCGCCCCCCTGCGCGATGCCGACGCCGCCTGCGGATGCACCGACCGACGGGCCGCCCGAAGGCCCGGCCAGCTGCCGCTCGTACAACTCCTCCAACGTCAGCTGCCCGGAGGTGAGTTGCGCGCCGACCAGGGAACCCGCCGATGTGCCGATCACGACGTCGGCCGTGCAGAGGTTCACCCCCGCCTCGGCCAGTCCGGCGAGCATCCCGATCTCCCAGCCGATGCCCGTCAGCCCGCCACCGCCCAGCACCAACGCCGTACCCGCCATGCGTGCCGCTCTCCCATTCGTCGATCAACGTTCCTCGATGGTCCGGCGTTCCCCGTACTCCAGTCTCCAAGGGTCCGCCGGACGTGCAGTCTTCCATCGAGAACGCGCCGCCGACAGGCCCCATCCGGACCCTGCCCGCACGCCCGGACACCCGCGCTCTCGCACAAGAAACTGCACGTGAACGCGGGTGTGCAGGTGCACGTGTGGCCGCACGGTACGGGCATTCGGAACTCGTCCGAACGGCCCTCGGGGCGGGTCCCTCAGCCCGCGTCCGTCACCACGTCGCGGACCGTCCCGGCAGCCACCGTGCGCCCGCCCTCACGGACGGCGAAGCCCAGGCCCGGCTCCAGCGGCGTGCCGCGGCCCAGCCGTACCGTGGCGTGGACGGTCTCGCCGGGGCGGGCGGTGCCGCGCTCGCCGAGGTCCAGCTCGCCGACCACGTCCGCCGTGCGGATGTAGAACTGCGGCCGGTACCCGGTCGACAGCGGGGTGCGCCGGCCGCCCTCCTCGGCGGACAGCACGTACACATCGGCGGTGAACACGCGGCGCGGCGTGACGCTGCCCGGTGCGGCGATCACCTGCCCGCGGCGGACCGCGTCCCGGGATACGCCGCGCAGCAGCAGCGCCACGTTGTCGCCCGCCTCCGCGTGCTCCATCGGCTTGCCGAAAGTCTCCAGGCCGGTGACCACGGACGTGGCGCCGTCGCCCGTCTCGCCCACGATCTGCACGCGGTCGCCCATGCGTACGCTGCCGCGCTCGACCGCCCCGGTGACGACCGTCCCGCGCCCGGTGATCGTCAGGACGTTCTCCACGGGGAGGAGGAACGGCGCGTCCACGTAGCGCTCGGGCATCGGGACGTAGGTGTCGACGGCGTCCAGCAGCGCTTCGATGGCCGCCGTCCAGCGCGGGTCGCCCTCCAGGGCGCGCAGCCCGGAGACGCGGACGACCGGTACGTGCTCACCGTCGTACCCGTGCGCGTGCAGCAGCTCGCGCACCTCCAGCTCCACCAGGTCGGTGAGCTCCGGGTCCCCGGCGTCGGCCTTGTTCAGGGCGACGACGAGGTGCCGCACGCCGACCTGCTTGGCGAGCAGCACGTGCTCGGAGGTCTGCGGCATGACGCCGTCGAGCGCGGAGACCACCAGGATCGCGCCGTCGAGCTGCGCCGCTCCGGTGACCATGTTCTTGATGAAGTCGGCGTGACCCGGCATGTCCACGTGCGCGTAGTGCCGCGTGCTCGTCTCGTACTCGACGTGCGAGATGTTGATGGTGATGCCGCGGGCGCTCTCCTCCGGGGCCCGGTCGATGCGGTCGAACGGGACGTAGGTGCCGCTGCCGCGGTCGCTGAGGACCTTGGTGAGGGCGGCGGTCAGGGTCGTCTTGCCGTGGTCGACGTGCCCGATCGTGCCGATGTTGAGGTGCGGCTTGGTGCGGACGTAGGCCGTCTTGGGGCTGTGGGACATGGGTGTCTGTCTCCCTCGCGCGGTCCGCGGCGGACGGCGTGCGCCGGCCGCGGTGCGCGGTGCGGAAGCGCTGGAGCAGGTGCGGTACCCAGGCGGTACTCACCTGCTGCAGCGCTGTGATGATCACGGCGGCTCAGCGCCGTACGGACCCCTCGACCGGCCCGACCCTCCCCCTGCGGGGCCCGCCGGACGATCCGGGGAGGGTCAGCTTCGGACGCCGTCGAATGCGGCGATGGCCCTGGCCAGGGCGGTGAGGGCAGTCCTCGCCGGGACGGTGACGGCAGCCTTCGGCGCGTCCGCGACGGCGGACGTGAGCGCGAGGAAGGCGAACCGGGTCATGAGGAAAGGATCGCGGGCGGACGGCGCCGCGTCGACCGATTTATCGGGGCACGCGGCGAGCGGCGGGCAACCGGCCGGTCCCTCTCCGTACCCCGTTTATTACACCGCTATTACATCGCTCCGACGCCCGGTCGGTTAGGCTCCCCGGATGCTCGACTCCGCTACCCCGCCCGACGCCCTCGCCGTGCGCTGTACGCGGCTCCTCCTGTCGCCCTGGTCGCGGCTGGCGCTGCTGGTCGCGCTGCTCGCGTGCGCCGCGACGGCCATGTTCGTATGGGAACCGCAGCGGCTGCTGGCCAACGGGTGGCCGCCGCACCTCTCCGGTGGCGTGGCCGTGGTGCTCTTCACGGTCGCTTACGGACTGTGCACCACCGCGTTCGTCCCGCGTCCCGTGCTGAACGCCGCGGCGGGCGCCCTCTTCGGAGCCCAGATCGGGATACCGGCCGCGCTGCTGGGGACGGTACTCGGCTCCGCGCTCGCCTTCGGTCTCGGCCGGCTGCTGGGCCAGGACGCCCTGCGGCCGCTGCTCCGTGCCCGCTGGCTCACCGCTGCCGACCGGCAGCTGAGCCGGCACGGTTTCCGCTCGATGCTGGCCATCCGGCTCTTCCCCGGTCTGCCCTTCGCGGCCACCAACTACTGTGCCGCGGTGTCCCGTATGCGGTGGCCCGCGTTCCTCCTCGCGACCGCGCTCGGCAGCATCCCGAACACCGCCGCGTACGTGGTGGCCGGCGCCCGCGCGTCCACGCCCACGTCACCGGCATTTCTGATCTCGATGGGATTCATCGCCGTCACGGGTCTCGCTGCGGTCGCCGTCGCGTGGTGGAAACGCGGTGCGCTGCGCAGCAGTTCGGATTCCTGAGCGCAATCGCATAGGCGTTTGCCGCTGCACTTGCACTTGTATCCGCACGTGCATATGGAGATATCCTTCGCTCTGCTTGGGCAGAGCGCGGGTAATGGGTCTGAGGGATATCGGGCGACAGGACAAGAAGAGCGACCGCGTGCTGCGGGGGCCAGGCAGCACCAGTCGCGCATTCCCGCTCACCGTCGACTTCATCCGCGACGGCCATTCCTCTGACCAATACTGAACAGTAGAACTCGACCTCAATCAATTCCGGTCAAGTGCCTACCCGGTACGAGCCATTCCCTTTAGCGTCCGCGCGGCGTCGCCGACGCGCCTTCAGACACAGCGCAGCGGAACGCGGGCGCCGGCGAGGTGCGCCGCCGCGCCGCCTCCTGTCGCAGCGGCCGTACGTGGCGTCCAGCTGACCGCGATCTCCGCCCAGCACCGCTTGCCCGTTGGCGTGCGCTCGGCTCCGTGGTCGACGGATAACGCCGCGACGAGGAACAACCCTCGCCCGCCCTCGTCGTCCATGTCCGCGAAGCACGCGCTCGGAAGCTCGGTACTGGAGTCGGAAACCTCGATCAGCAGGGCCGCACCGTTCAGTCGCGCGCTGACGGCTACGGGGCCGCCGCCCGCGTGCTGGACCGCGTTGGTGATCAATTCGCTGGTTACCAGTTCGACGTTATCGAGTGACTGGGCGTCGAATTGCACGCTCCAGCCCCGTAAGTCGCTCACTACCCGGCGCCGCGCTGCTGCCGCGGCGGCGGGCGTACCAGGCACGGAGAAGCTGAGCCCGTGCGCTTGCATGAGTGGCCTCCTGACTGAGTGGGCAACTCAGGCAAGCAGCGAAACAGCCGCGATGGCCAGATCGGACGCGGCGGCTGCATGACTCATGCAGGAGCTGCATCACTCTCGATTATGGTTTCATTACGCTCGGTTGAGCAGTCAGGATCGGCGACGGCAAAGGGGCCGTGGCAAACATGGTCGACGCACAAAGTGAAGCGAAGAGACTGGGCGAAGTGATCCGCCGGGCGCGAGTGCTGAAGAAGCGCTCGCAAGCGGACGTCGCCAAAGCCCTTGGCTATCACCAGTCGAAGGTGAGCCGCCTCGAAGGCGGCCGGGGTACCGAGGACACCCGCCTGTTGCGTGAAGTCGCGCAGGTGCTCGGTATTCCGTTGGACAGTCTCGGCCTTGCTGCCTCCCCGGAAGTAAGCACCGCCGACCCTGAGGCAGAGGACATGTACCGCCGCACCTTCCTCGCCGCGAGCATCGCCGCGCTCGCGACACCGGACGTACCGGCCCCCGTCGCCCATGACGAGCTGGTCCGTTCGCTTCTTCCCGGACCGGGCAAGGCAGCCGCCCGGCCGGCCCTGAAATTCGCCGAACTGCGCGACCGGGTGACCACCGTGCGCCGGCTGTTCAACCACTGCAGCTACAAGGAACTGGAGGGCACGCTCCCCGGCGTGATCGCCGATCTCCGGCACGCCACCGACAGCAAATCGGCCGAGCTTTCGCAGCTTTCCGGCCTGCTTGCCACCGCGTACCAGACCGCGGCCGGCCTGCTTCTGAAGCAGAGCGACCACGGGAACGCCTGGCTCGCGGTCGGCCGCGCGATGGCGGAGGCGGAGCGCTCGGAGGACCCGGTGGTACTCGCGTCCAGCGTCCGCGTCCACGCGCACGTCCTGGTACGCGAGAAGCACGCCGCGCAGGCCGTGGCGATCGTCCGGCACACCGCCGACCAGCTCTCGGGCTCCTACGACCGCCGTTCGCCGCGCTATCTGGCCGCGTTCGGGCTGATGCTGCTGCGCGGGGTGACCGCGGCCAGCAGCAGCGGAGACCGGGCCGCGACGCGCGAAATGCTCGACGAGGCACGGGAGGTCGCGCGGTACGTCTCGCACGACCGGCCGGACGCCTGGGCCAACTTCAGCCCCACCAATGTAGAGCTGCATACGGTCAGCGCGTCCGTCTCACTCGGCGACGCGGGGCAGGCGCTGGAGGCCGCGCGCCCCCTCATGCGCCGGCACATCCCCGTACCGGAGCGCCGCGCCGGCCTGTGGGTGGACGTGGCCCGGGCGTACAGCCAGCAGAGCAAGCTCGCCGACGCCTTCCAGGCGCTGCGGATCGCCGAGCGCTGCGCGTCCCAGGACATCCGCCGGCCCGCGGTACGCGAGATGGTCGCCGACATGGCCGCGCGCGACCGCCACCGCGCCCTGCCGGAACTGCACCTCTTCAACCGCCGCCTGGGAGCCCCGGCGTGAACGGTCCGGCCGTTCCTGATGGGGTCACGGATCCGGACGTGCCCGGCAGGGGCATGGACATGACGGGCAGTCGGCAGCAGAAGCCGTTCCTGTACGTCGTGCTCTGCGCGGCGGGCATCGCCGACGACGTGGACAAGCTGATCGTCTCCGCACAGCAACGCACCTGGCATGTCGGCGTCATCGCCACACCGCGCGGTCTGGAGTACATCGACGCCCCCGCGATCGAGGCCCGGACCGGCTACCCCGTGCAGTCGGCCTGGCGCGCGCCGGGCGAGCCGCGCCCGCTGCCGCCCGCAGACGCGATCGCGGTCGCCCCGGCGACGTTCAACACGATCAACAAGTGGGCCCAGGGCATCGCCGACACCCTCGCGCTCGGCATCCTGTGCGAGGCACACGGCTTCGGCATCCCCGTCGCCGCGCTGCCCTACCTGAACGCCGCGCAGGCCGCGCACCCCGCCTATGCACAGAGCCTGGCCCGGCTGCGCCGCATGGGCGTCCTGCTCGGCGACTACGCCCCGCACCCGCCCCGGACGGGCGGCGGTCGCATCCGCTTCCGCTGGGAACAGGCACTCGACCTGCTGGCCCCGACGCTGAAACGCGGCCAGGCGCGCGGCTAGGCGGAGCCGGCCGGCGCTGGGCGGAGCCAGCCGGCGCTGGGCGGAGCCAGCCGCTGGGCAGAGCTGGTCGCTGGGCAGAGCTGGTCGCCGCTGGGCGAAGCCGGCCGCTGGGCAGAGCCAGTCGTCGCTGGGCAGCGGCCGGCCGCCGCTGGGCGGAGGTGTCCCGGACTGTGCACGCGCCGGTCCGGGACACGCCCGTCATGCGTACCGGCCCCCGGGGCCGGGTCGGGCTCCGCCCCTCAGCAGTACCGGGCAGGGGCAAAACCGGGCCGGACCCGGGCCGATCTCCTGCCGGTCACTTCGGGACGCTACGCTGCCCTACGACCGGCGCAAGATCGCGCCGCAGCCCGCCCACGAGCCACCCGAATCACCAGCTGTGCCCTCAGTGATCCGCACGTGCGTCTGCACGCGTTCGCGCCCAGCGTCCGTGTCGTACGCCTCGCGCCCTGTGCGTGATGTCGCAGGATCGCCTGATGCGACATCAGCTCCGCCCGCCCCAGCCAGCAAACGGCCGAGCCCGAGGACAACGACCACGACGCCGAACCCGATCCACTCCCCCGAACCGGCACGCACAGCGGCCGCACACATGACGGCCGCCACCCCGAATTCCCTGCCGACCTGCACATTTGCTGGTCGCGGCAAAATCACCTTCCGGATGGCGTACTACCCATGTCTTGGTTTGAATCATTCATCCTTGGACTCGTCCAGGGCCTGACCGAATTCCTTCCGATCTCTTCCAGCGCGCATCTGCGCCTGACCGCGGCCTTCGCCGGCTGGCACGACCCCGGCGCCGCTTTCACCGCGATCACCCAGATCGGTACCGAGACGGCCGTACTGATCTACTTCCGCAAGGACATCGTCCGGATCATCTCGGCCTGGGCCCGCTCGCTGGGGAACAAGGCCATGCGGCAGGACCATGACGCCCAGATGGGCTGGCTGGTCATCATCGGCTCCATCCCGATCGGCGTCCTCGGCATCACCCTCAAGGACGCGATCGAGGGCCCGTTCCGCGACCTCCGCCTGATCGCCACCACGCTCATCGTGCTGGGCATCGTCCTCGGCATCGCCGACCGCCTGGCGGCACGCGACGAGACCGGCGGCCGCCACCGGGCCGCCAAGCAGCGCAAGACGCTCACCGACCTCAGCGTCAAGGACGGTCTGCTCTTCGGCGTCTGCCAGGCGATGGCCCTGGTCCCCGGCGTCTCGCGCTCGGGCGCCACGATCAGCGGCGGTCTGCTCATGGGATACACCCGGGAGGCCGCCGCGCGGTACTCCTTCCTGCTGGCCATCCCCGCCGTACTGGCCTCCGGCGTCTACGAGCTCAAGGACGCCGGCCAGGGCCATGTCTCCTGGCCTCCCACCATCTTCGCCACGATCATCGCCTTCGTTGTCGGATATGCGGTTATCGCGTGGTTCATGAAGTTCATCACCACCAAGAGCTTCATGCCCTTCGTCATCTACCGCGTCCTGCTGGGCATCGCCCTCTTCGCCCTGATCGCGGCGGGCGTGCTGAGCCCCCACGCGGGAGAGTCGGCCGGCTGACCGGCGACCGAGGCCCTGAGCTCCCCGTCGGCCTCACCCCCATCCCGATACGCC